>CBFGWQ010000173.1:0-8249 GCA_965652575.1 uncultured Arenibacter sp.
GCTTATGGCTTACTGTTTACCGCCAACTTATCGTCCGGTCCATGTTGAGGTAAATCCATTCCGTTCCAAGGGCCGGGTTTTAGTTTTCAGGTATAAAATTTAGGGCGGCACCGTTAATGCAATGTCTTTTGCCCGTTGTTTTTCTTGGGCCATCGTCAAAAACGTGCCCCAAATGGCCGCCACAGGTAGCACAATGCTCTTCGGTACGTAGCACCCCCAGTGATTTGTCAATATCAAAGGCTACATTTCCTTTTATCTCCCTGTCAAAACTGGGCCAACCCGTTCCGGAATCAAATTTGTGCTCACTTTTGAAAAGTTCGGTTCCGCAGGCGGCACAGGTATATACCCCCTTTTGTTTGTTGTGCAGCAATTCGCTGGACCCCGGATTTTCCGTACCTGCCTTTCTAAGGACATAAAACTGCATGTCCGTAAGCTGTTCTTTCCACTCAGCTTCGGTTTTGCTTACTTTGAACCGTTCTTTTTTTTGGGTATCCTTTTTGGATGTCTCTTTTTCCTGGGAATTGCCCTTGCATCCAATACTTAGGACACAAAGTAGAAGTATTATTTTTTTCATCTGTTTATCTTTATTTGTTTTTTATCGGTCAGATGTAATATCCATGCAATCATTTTCCTCTCCATTTCAAAACGTATGTAATTTCATTGCATAATAGTTTAGTGGTTTGGTCGAAAATATAGCAGTTTCCTTGCAATATTTATGTACGTAAAATTTATGTTTGAGGTTTCAATATATAAAAATAGCCCTTAATTTTATTAAAATAAGGGCTATGATTATCATGATATTGGGGTTAATTCATCTTGAATCGTTGTACATCCTTTTCTTCAATGCCCATCGCTTTCATTACGGCATTGATGTTGGATTTGTCCATTTTAGATGCTAGTCCCAAGTTTGCCGGTACAATGAATACTCTAAAGATTTGATTTGTAACAAGATCTATTGGAACATTACTAGCGTCAAAATCCGGTTCAACGTATAATTTATAGTCAACCTGTGTAAAATCGAAGTTGTAGTATAGCAGACCTTGGTTTGAGAAAAAAGGTTGTGGGAGCTGTCGCCATATATCAAGTCCATCTTCTACCGCCTCCAATCTGTAGACCAAAATGGCGTCCTCAGGAAAAAGTTCGATGCCGTGGTTTGAGAATGGTTCCCCGAACTCATAGGTGCCGGTTCCCGAATTTAGGCCCAGATCAACATCAACTTCAAAAACTATGGCTTCAAATTCGGAACCGTCGATTCCGTCCTCCCCATCAATACCGTCAAATCCCGGAGGGCCTGCCGGTCCTTCGCAAGAGATAATGAATAATGCAATAAATGCGCCGAGTACTAAGGTAACTTTCTTCATAATAATTATTTTAGTGTTTAATCAAAATCTATAAATGTTATTGTATTTTTATTGTAGTTTCAAAAAGCGTTCCATTTTTTATATCTATACTTGCAAAGTTAGGTTTTAAAGAAGACTTACTGTTCATTTATGGAAATTAAGGAACAAAGTTGTCCGGACCTTGCACTAAATAACGTAATCATGACCAAAGTAGTATCCCATAGTTTATTTACAGATTTTGACATCAATTTATTTAAGGCGGGCAAACATTTTAAGTTATACGAAAAATTGGGATCCCATATCATTGAGGTCAACGGGGTAAAAGGGACTTATTTTGCCGTTTGGGCACCTTCGGCACGTTCCGTTTCCGTGGTGGGCGATTTTAACGGTTGGAACGAAACGGGCTATCAACTGTACGTACGCTGGGACGGCAGTGGTATTTGGGAGGGGTTCCTGCCCGAATTGGGAAAGGGTACTTTGTACAAATATATTATTCATTCTACAAATCACGGGGTGGTAACGGAAAAGGCCGATCCCTTTGCCCGAAGCTGTGAACACCCGCCCATGACGGCATCCATAGTTTGGGAAGATAACCACCAGTGGGGAGACGAAACCTGGATGAAGTCCAGAAAGGAAAAAAATGCCCTGGACAAACCATTTGCTGTTTATGAAGTGCATTTGGGGTCCTGGAAGCGAAAGTCCAATAACGATTATCTGACCTACTCGGAACTGGCCGAAGATTTGGTAAATTATGTGAAGGAGATGAATTTTACCCATGTGGAATTCATGCCCATTATGGAATACCCGTACGACCCGTCATGGGGGTACCAGTTAACGGGCTATTTTTCGCCAACGTCAAGATTTGGAAAACCTGAGGGGTTTAAATTGTTGGTAGATGCCCTGCACCAAAATGGAATCGGGGTTATCCTGGATTGGGTGCCTTCACATTTTCCGGAAGATGCCCACGGTCTGGGATTTTTTGACGGTTCCCACCTTTACGAGCATCCGGATAGTAGAAGGGGCTATCACCCGGACTGGAAAAGTTTGATATTTAATTACGGTAGAAACGAGGTCAGGGCATTTTTGATCAGCAATGCCATGTTTTGGTTGGATCAGTTCCATGCCGATGCATTACGTGTAGATGCCGTGGCATCCATGCTATATTTGGATTATTCCAGGGATGAAGGGCAGTGGGAACCCAATATGTACGGTAATAACGAGAATTTGGAGGCCATTTCACTTATAAGGGAACTTAATGAAACCGTTTATTCCAATTTTGAAGGGATACAGATGATTGCGGAAGAATCCACTTCCTTTTCCATGGTATCCAAACCGGTAAGTATGGGAGGTCTTGGTTTTGGGATGAAATGGATGATGGGATGGATGCACGATACCTTGGAATATTTTAAAAAAGAACCCATTTACAGGAAGCACCATCAGAACGATCTTACCTTTAGTGCCACCTATGCCTTTACGGAAAATTTTATGCTTCCCTTTTCCCATGATGAGGTGGTTTATGGCAAGCAGTCCCTATTGTACAGGATGCCCGGGGACGAATGGCAACGTTTTGCCAACCTAAGATTACTTTTTGGATATATGTATACCCATCCCGGGACCAATTTAATTTTTATGGGCGGGGAATTTGGGCAATCTTCAGAATGGAATTTTCAAAAAAGTTTGGATTGGCATCTTTTGCAATATGATTTCCATAGTGGAATTCAAAATTTGGTGAAGGATTTGAACAAATTATATAGGGAGTACCCTGCCCTGTACGAGAAACAATTTAGCCCGGAAGGATTTCAATGGATAGATTATGGGGACCATCAAAACTCTGTCCTGACCTATATCCGGAAGGGGATCGATCCCAAGGAGAATATCTATATCGCCTGCAATTTTACTCCGGTTCCAAGGGAAAAATATAGGATGGGAATTTCCAAGACCGGACAAATAAAGGAGATTTTTAATAGTGATGATGCAAAATATGGCGGTACGGGAATGAAAAACGGCACCCTAAAAATAGCTAAGACCCCTTGGCATGGGTATGATAAGTCTGTGGAAATTACTATTCCCCCCCTAGGAGTGGTTATTTTTAAGTGATTTTGGGTATTCCGATGTTGCCGATTATTATTGCACCGCTTATCATTTCTTTAATTCACATGAATGTGCTTTTTTTGTATTCGTAAAATTAACCACCCATGATCACTAATACCGAGCTTGAATACAAAGGCAATTTATACCCCAATACCATAGTTGAATTTTACAGGGATACGGATAAATTGTATTTTACCACTTCAAACGGGGTCATTCTGGAAATGACCATTCTGCGGGACAGTATCTTGAGATTTAGATATGCCACCGAAAATATTTTTGAGCCCGATTTTTCATATGCCATCAGCGAAAATGTTAGTGTTGGCTTTAACCATCTTAAGGTAGAGGAGACCGTGAGCGAGTATTTGGTATATACGGCCAAATTAAAGGTACTTGTTGATAAGAAGACCCTGAGGACCCAGATTTCGGATCTTGAAGGCAATATCATTAATGAGGACGAGCTTGGTTTTCATTGGGAAGAGAATTATGAGTTTGGCGGCAATTCCGTAAAAATGAGCAAGATTACCCAAAATGCGGAGAGTTTCTACGGTTTGGGGGATAAGGCAACACATTCCAACCTGAAGGGAAAACGGGTCAGTAATTGGGTCACGGATCAATACGCCTATGGAAAGGATCAGGATCCCCTTTACAAGGCAATACCTTTTTTTATAGGCTTGCACAGCAATACGTCCTACGGAATTTTCTTTGACAATACCTTTAAGACAAATTTCGATTTCGCGCACGAGCGGAGAAATGTAACCAGCTTTTGGGCAGATGGGGGGGAGATGAACTATTATTTTATCTATGGCCCCCAAATGGGCCAAGTGGTGAAGGCATACACCAATTTAACGGGAACACCGGAGTTGCCTCCAATGTGGGCCATGGGTTACCATCAATCCAAATGGAGCTATTATCCGGAAAGTAATGTTAGGGCCATAGCCAAGAATTTTCGAAAAATGAGGATTCCATGTGATGCCATTTACTTGGATATTGATTATATGGACGGGTTTAGGTGTTTTACATGGGACAGATCGCGTTTTCCAAATCCGAAAAAAATGATTTCCGATCTGGAGGAAAAAGGCTTCAAAACGGTTGTAATGATAGATCCGGGCATAAAAATAGATAAGGATTATTGGGTATACCAAGAGGCCATTGAAAATGATTATTTCTGTAAGCGGGCCGATGGGGCGTTTATGAAAGGCAAGGTGTGGCCGGGGGAATGTAATTTCCCGGATTTTACCAATCCCAAGGTGAGGGAGTGGTGGGCCGAACTTTATAAGGAAATGATGTCGGAAATTGGCGTTCATGCCGTATGGAACGATATGAACGAACCCGCGGTGATGGAAGTGCCCACCAAGACGGCACCATTGGATACGCGCCATGATTATGACGGACACCCATGCTCTCACAGAAAGGCCCATAATGTATACGGTATGCAGATGGTCCGTGCCACCTATGAGGGCATTAAAAAGTACGTATATCCCAAGAGGCCATTTGTAATTACCAGGGCGGCATTTGCAGGGACCCAAAGGTTTTCCTCTACGTGGACGGGCGATAATGTGGCCACATGGGAGCATCTCTGGATTGCGAACGTACAGGCGCAGCGCATGTGTATGAGCGGATATTCCTTTGTAGGTTCGGATATTGGCGGTTTTGCGGAACAGCCCAATGGCGAGCTGTTTGCCAGATGGATTCAATTGGGGGTCTTTCATCCTTTTTGCAGGGTACATTCCAGTGGGGACCACGGCGATCAGGAGCCATGGTCCTTTGATGATGAGGTAACCAACATTGTGCGTAAATTTATTGAATTGCGCTATCAACTTTTACCGTATCTGTACACCATGTTCTACCGGTATTCCAAAGAAGGGGTGCCCATGCTGAAACCATTGGTACATTTTGACCAAGAAGACCATCAGACCCATTTTAGGACGGACGAATTTATTTTTGGGGAGCAAATATTGATATGCCCGGTGCATGAACCCAATGCCCAGGGTAGGAGGATGTACCTGCCCAGAGGTACCTGGTACAATTATTGGACCAATGAAGCTGTGGTAGGTGGCATGGAGAAATGGGTAGTGGCCGGCTTGGACAAGATTCCGATCTTTATAAAGGAAGGGGCCATGATTCCAAAATACCCCGTTCAACAATATGTGGGGGAACTGGAAATTAAGGAAATGGTGTTGGACGTATACTATAAAAATGGTGTTGAAACCTCAACGGTCTATGAGGATGGCCAGGATGGCTATGATTATAAAAAAGGCAGGTATAGCCTTAGAAATTTTAATTTAAAGGGAAAGGCAAATGAATTGCTTATACAACAGTTTAAGGATGGTAGTTTTATAACCTCCTACGAAACCTTAAAAATGAATCTTCATGGGTTGCCCTTTAAAATTGCGAAAATACAAATAGATAACGAGTTTGTGGATCTGATGGACGTTAAGTTGAACGGGAACAACAATATACATGTGCGCAAGGATTTTACATTATTGCACATTATTGGTGAGTAATTTTTTCGTAATTTTCGGGGAATAAATATGAAATTTTAAGATGAAACCGACATGTTTAAAATAATCATTAATCATACAGCGAAAAAATTATTTTAAACATCAAAGGTTACGTGTGACCATTGAAAAACAATAAATATAAACACATGAAAAAAATAGTTTTAATGATAATGGTCTTTTTGGGCGCGGCTGCCTGCAAGACCAATCCTTTTACAGGGCAAAAGGTTTTGAATTTTTACCCAAATAGTCAGATCTTTCCAACGGCTTTTGCCCAATATGACCAATTTCTTGAGGAAAATAAGGTAATTACGGGAACGGCTGATGCAAAAATGATTGCAAAAACAGGTCAACGTATTGCAGCGGCGGCCGAACGTTGGCTTACTGCCAACGGTTATCCCGGTTACCTCAAGGATTACAAATGGGAATACAATCTGGTGAACGATCCTACCGTAAATGCATGGTGCATGCCCGGGGGCAAGATTGTTTTTTATACGGGGATCCTTCCCATATGTAAAGGGGAGACCGGTGTGGCAGTGGTAATGGGCCATGAGGTGGCACATGCCCTGGCGGACCATGGTGCCCAACGCATGAGTGCCGGTACCTTACAGCAATTGGGGGCCGTGGCCGGTAATGTAGTAATACAGGATGAGCAAAAAAGAAACATGTTCAACCAGGCCTATGGCATTGGATCACAGGTTGGGGTAATGCTTCCCTTTAGCCGTAGCCATGAAACGGAGGCCGATAGGATCGGTCTGCAGATAATGGCCATTGCGGGCTATAATCCGGATGAAGCTGCAGAACTTTGGAAGAGAATGCAGGCCAATAGTGGGGGCAATGCACCGCCGGAATTTTTAAGTACCCACCCTTCCAATGAGACCCGAATTGCCAATCTTACGCAATGGGCACCATTGGCCAGACAGGAAGCTGCCAAATTTGGCGTTACCTCTTTTCAATAATGATAAGTAATTTTAAATTTTTATAACCATAATTTTAATTGGGAAGCTGTTCTAAAGGACAGCTTCTTTTTATTTTATACATGGCTAGAACATTTCCAATAAAGGGCAGTAGAAAATTATTGAACGCTTGGGCATTTTATGATTGGGCAAATTCTGTGTATAGCCTTGTAATTTCGTCCGCTATTTTTCCAATTTTTTATGGGGCCCTGTTTCGGGTGGCCGAAATAGAAAAGGTGGAAATCTTCGGTGGGGAAATTGCCAGGGCACCCCTCATAAGCTATGTTACCTCGGCAGCGTTTTTGTTTATAGCTTTAATAACGCCAATTTTATCGGGTATTGCAGACTATTTGGGCAACAAAAGGCTCTTTATGAAATTGTTCTGCTATTTGGGGGCCCTGTCCTGTATAGGGCTTTATTGGTTTTCCCTGGAGCATATCTATTTTAGTCTGGTTTGTTACTTCATGGGGTTGGTAGGATTTTGGGTAAGTTTTGCCTTTAGCAACTCCTACCTGCCGGATATTGCCTATCCGGGACAACAGGATCATATTAGTGCAAAAGGCTTTTCATTGGGCTATATAGGCAGCGTTATTTTGCTGTTGTTCAATTTGGCAATGGTCATGAAACCCAATCTCTTTGGTATAGAAACCGACAATGGCGGAATCGCGGAAATTAAGGCCATGAGGTATTCTTTTCTTACGGTAGGCCTTTGGTGGATAGGGTTTTCGCAATATAGTTTTTATTTTCTTCCCAAAGGATTTAAGAGGGAGGGCGCAAGGAAACACATAATCCTTAATGGTTTTAGGGAACTGAAAAAAGTATGGTACCAAATGGGAGGGCAAATAAAACTGAAACGATATTTGGTCGCCTTTTTTATTTACAGCATGGCCGTACAGACCGTAATGTTGATTGCAACTTATTTTGGGGAAGAGGAGATTCAATGGACTTCGGATTCGGAAAGGACCACAGGATTGATCATTAGTATCCTGCTTATTCAGCTTGTGGCCATTGCGGGAGCCACACTTACGGCAAAGGCATCCAAAATCTTCGGCAATATAAGGACACTTATTGTGGTAAATATTTTCTGGTTGTTGATCTGCATTTATGCTTATTTTTTGATAACCCCCATCGATTTCTATATAGCCGCAGGATGTGTCGGGATAGTTATGGGCGGGATCCAGGCACTTTCCAGGTCTACCTATTCCAAATTTATTCCGGAGACCTTGGATACGGCATCGTTTTTTAGTTTTTATGATGTGGCGGAGAAGATAGGGATTGTTATCGGTACCTTTTTATATGGTTTGGCGGCCCAATACTTTGGAAGTATGCGCTATGCCATAATTTTGCTGGTACTGTTTTTTGCC
>CBFGWQ010000174.1:0-8214 GCA_965652575.1 uncultured Arenibacter sp.
GTCCGTGTCTCAGTACCAGTGTGGGGGATCCCCCTCTCAGGGCCCCTACCCATCGAAGCCTTGGTAGGCCGTTACCCTGCCAACAAGCTAATGGGACGCATAGTCATCTTGCACCGTGACCTTTAATGTACAGGTGATGCCACAAGTACATACCATGGGGCGTTAATCCAAATTTCTCCGGGCTATTCCCCGGTGCAAGGCAGATTCTATACGCGTTGCGCACCCGTGCGCCGGTCGCCATCTTCCAGCAAGCTGGAAATGCTGCCCCTCGACTTGCATGTGTTAGGCCTGCCGCTAGCGTTCATCCTGAGCCAGGATCAAACTCTTCATCGTTGATTCTTATATAACTTCGATCAACCGAACGAAACATTTTTCCCGGCCCGTTATTTCGATTTCTTTTTCTGCACCACACCCCCCATAAAGGGGAGGTGGCGCGCTGTCTTTACAATATATCAATGAACTTTTTAAATTCTTCTCAATGTCGCTCTATCTCTAAGCGGCTGCAAATGTAGAATACTTTTTTTGTTTACACAAAACCTTTTTCGAATTATTTTTGAAAGATTTTTCACCTGCCCTATAACAAGCTGATTTGCAGCTAAAATATCGATATGTTTTTTCAATTTAAAAGGATCATTTAAATCAACTCCCTACAAAAACTCCGGAAAAAATGTTGAACTATGAAAAGAAATTCCAAACCAATCCAAATCGTATCACAAAATCCCTATAAGGATAATTGGGTGCCGCATAAAAATTACTGTCGGAAAAAGAAGAGTTGAAATGTTCCGCCTTTAAGAACAACCTGGTTTGTTGTACCTTGGCATTGATGAAAAAATCCAACATTGGAAAACCTCCCAATTCCTCCTGGTTCTGGGAATAGAATTCCCCCAATACCGGATTATAAGCATCCGCTTTGTATGCCGTAAAATACTTAAGGGTCACCCCTGTCTGGAAATATAAGGCCTTTTTAAAACCGAAGTTCGAATAATACAACGTATTTCTTGTCACCAGCTGCGGTACGTTTAAGACATTATTGGTTTGGGAAACATCCTGGTACATTACCGTATTGTTCAGCGCAAAACCCTTCCATTTAAATTCCTTTCCATATTTGATCTTTATGATATTAATGGTGCCGCCCTCCTGAAACGGTCTAATAAATGCCTGTTCCGAACCTTCGACCACTGTTTCCGATGGGTCCGAAGCAAAGTAGGTGTAATTGTCCAAAGAAGTGTATTTCGCCATTAAATTACCGAAAACCCTGGATTCCAGATCAAACTGAAAACCGTTATTGTTTATCTTATTAAAGTCTCCAGTATGTTGCCAATTGTAATTGCCATAATCACTTTGATATAAAAGAAAATTAAAATTGGGCATGCGCGAGGATGAATGTATGGAAAATTTAAGCTTGTTGCTATTGTTAATGTCATAACTGGCAAAGGCATCCAATAAATTTCCGGACAGGTCCCCGGAGATATTGACCTGTGCCGAGCCATTCAACTGAAAACCACCGATCTTCTTTACGTATTTGGCCCCGGTAGCGATTTCATCGCCCTGCAACTGACTTTGGATAAGCTGGGTAGGGGTTTGCAATACCGAATTAAAAAAATAGTTGTACTTGTAATGATTAACAAATCCTGTCAACACCCCTAATGTCCTATTGGAAAATTGGGCATAAAGCTGATTATAGGTAGTTTTTAAGCTGGCCTTATCCATTATCCCGGATTCATAGGCAGCCCCAAAATAATCATTTTGGGCCGTTTGTTTATATTGATAGTATTTGGTCTCATAAGTAAACTCATGCCCGAGCGCCAAAGAGGTTGTCCTGGTCTTGCCCGAATCCAGTTTACTACCAAAAACAATGTACTGATGATCCAAATAATACCTTTTCCCCAATAGCCGATTGGTGGCATCGGAAAAAAGCACATCCAATCTGGAACGGTCCCTAAAGTCGGAATCCCCGGATTCGAATTGCAGTTCCTTGTTGGACAGTCCGCCATTTTCCTCCCACAGGGAGTTCTGGGCCGCCCCATGCGCTCTTAGATTGTAGCGCTTATTCTTGGTCTCATAATTGGCCGTCATCTTAAAATTTCCCGACTCGGCTTCACTAAATTGATATTTCCCCATAGATCTAAAACCTTTAAATGCTATGGAAAAATTTAATCTTGGCGAAGTATTGAAGGCCAATAACGCATCCAAAAGCTGTCCCTGCTCAAAGGTGGTCTTGAACATGAGATCGCTCATAGGGGTCGCCACATTGTAATAATCAACATCCCTAACCTCCATATAGTTATAATGCTTCGCACTGGCCCCTAATTTGGGATAGGTATCCTCTACATCAAAATCAACCCCCAGTTTATTATAAGGCTGTCCTACATTGGCAAACGGCATCAGTTCAAAATCGTCCCTCCTTAAGAAATTGTATTTATACTCCTTCTGTATGGAGATAGTAGTGTCCAAAAATGTAGTGTCCCTTTCATAACCAATAATCTTATAATCTTTAATAGTCACTGCCCCACCCTTGACTTCCCCATTTTTTCTTGCCGGAAGATTTCTTACTTTAGGCTCCTTACCGCCCCCCAACCCATTCCTTGAGGGAGGTATGGAATCTTCCTGAGCACTAATGGCATGACTAAAACACACTATTAAAAATGTCAACAAATATCTCATGTTACAAACTTACGCCGACAAAGTTAATTTTTTTGTCCTTAATGAAATGTGAAAGTTTATAAAACAGAAAAACAACCTCTTATCTATAGTTCCCATATTGATCCGCATGGTGGTTTTATATATTTTACGTAGCCGGTTTTTAAAAATTTAAAGGTAACACCAAGCTTTTTTAACTCCTACTACATTCATTCCTGAAATAATAAAATGGGGCTATTTGGAAACAATACTACTATGGATATAAGATTTTGCTTCCTATGCACCAATCCCCCTTATAAATTTTTATCTTTGACAAGGTTGCAGAAAAACAGTGGCTTTTGTTAGGCTCAATTTCCGGACAATGATCTAAATTAACAAAGAATATTCAATTCCAAGTAACATTGGAACAATCCATAAATGTTAAAACCTTTTTACAAATATGCACTGGAAGCCGGAACGGATGAAGCCGGTCGCGGTTGTTTGGCAGGGCCTGTTACCGCTGCGGCCGTAATATTGCCAAAAGGTTTTTCAAACGAAACCCTCAACGACTCAAAAATGTTGTCCTCCACAAAAAGGGATCTACTCAGGACAATAATTGAAACAAATGCCACAAGCTTTGGGGTTGCCCACATTTTTCCGGATGAGATTGACAAAATCAACATTTTGAACGCTTCATTTTCAGCAATGCACAAAGCCCTTGACCAATTAATTACAAGCCCGGAATTTATCATTGTGGACGGCAACAGGTTCAATCCCTACCAAAACATCCCCCACGCCTGTATTGTAAAGGGCGATGCCAAATACCTGAGCATAGCTGCCGCTTCCATCCTGGCAAAAACCTTCAGGGACACCTATATGGAGAAAATACATTTGGAATACCCTATGTACAATTGGATAAAAAACAAAGGTTATCCCACCAAGGAACACCGGGAGGCCATACGAAAGTATGGTATCACCAAATATCATCGGAAAACTTTTAGACTATTACCAGATCAGTTAAAACTGGATGTTTAAAAATCCTAACTTTGTTCAAAGTTTTATTTATGAAATTCAATTTAGCTGCGCTACTGTTCTTACTTTTTATCGGATGTGCAAAACAAAGCACCAAAACCTCACCAATACTCCATTACGTTCCCCAAAACAGTGCCGTTATTATAAAAATAAACGATAAGCCCTCCTTTTCCAGTGAACTGGAAAACAGTGACCTCCTAAAAACATTATCCGCTACATCCACCTATACCACCGTACTGGAAAAACTAAAATCGCTAAAATATATCCAGCCCAATGGGGAAAGTGTTTTGGCTTTCGTAGAATTGGGAAAGGCAAATTTTGAATTGCTATTGATTGCCCAAAACAGTGATGATCTTTTTCAAATTGAGGATAGCAGCAATAAAGTTGTCGAAAACATAAGTTATGAAGGGAAAAGCTTTGACCGCTATACCGTGGACGGGTCCAATTTCTTTTCCACGGTCTTGGAAGACAAAATTATTGTAAGCTCCGCCCAAATGCTTATTGAAAATATACTTCGCAAGGAATGGGATTTAACGGTTGACGAATCCTTGAATAAATTATATCAAATTGCGAGTAACCAGAGCAGTGCCAATATTTTTATAAACACCAATAAAAGCAATCCCTTGCTCAACCATATTTTGACCGATGGACAAAAGGTTGATATTTCCAAATTTACGGACTGGGTATCCCTGGATTTCAACACCAATAAGGACCACTTAAAACTCAATGGCATTAGTACGGCCAACGATTCTATTGTAAACTACAGCAATCTTTTTAAGAACAGCCATGCCCTTACCCCAAAAACGCCCATTCTTGCCCCAATGGCCTCCGATGCCATTACAGCCTTTACTTTTGATAATTATGAAAACTTTGCCCAGAACCAAAAAAAATATTTGGACAGGTCCGTTGTTATAGACACCACCTTTAAGGCTGTTGAGGAAATTGGATTTGTATACCTCAACAAGGAGAAAGCGGTTGTTCTACACACCTACGGTTCGGAGAATATCCTTAATTATCTGGATGAATTGGAAAAAACTTCGGAAGAATACCAAGGCAATGAAATTGTTGGACTCTCCAAGTCCGATTTCCTTGAACATTATTTCAATCCACTTATACAGGATTTTAAAGCCAATTATTATACCATCATTGAAAATGCATTCGTGTTCTCCCCAACTCCGGAGACCTTAAAGACCTTCATTGGAAATTTTAAAAATGGTTCCACTTTTGAAAAAACATCGGTCTACAAAACCGCTAAAGAACAATTGGCGGACGAATCCTCCATGCTTTTTGTTTCCAATGCCGATGGTGTAGAATATTTTTTGGACCAATATATGGACAAGAACATCGGGAAGGACGTTAAGTCCAAAGAACTATCCGAATATTCTTTTGCCGCCCAAATGGTCTCGGACGACAATTTTCACCACACCAATATACTTTTTCAAAAAATTGCCCACGAAACCACCCTGAACAAAACCATTCCCTATTTTACCCTGCAACTGGACACAGAAATAGTTACACCTCCCCAATTTGTAAAAAACCACAGGACCAATAAGGACGAAATTATAGTCCAGGACCGGGACAATAACCTCTATCTCATTTCTACGGACGGCAAGGTAATATGGAAAAAACAACTAAGTGGCCGTATCCAAGGACGTGTAGAGCAGGTAGACCTGTACAAAAATGGAAGATTGCAACTGGCTTTCACAACGGATAACCAGTTTATGATCGTAGATAGGAACGGTAAGGATGTACCGCCCTTTACCTTCACCTATGAAGGAGGCAATTTAAACCCCTTGGCCGTATTTGACTATGACCGTAATAAGGACTATCGGTTTTTGGTCACCCAGGGGGCAAAACTGTTTATGTACAATAGCGCAGGACAAATAGTAAAGGGCTTTAGGTACACCAATGCTACAAATCCCATTCTGGGCACACCCAAACATTTTAGGGTTGGCAAAAAAGATTATTTGGTCATGAAAGAGGAAGGTGGCGAATTAAAAATATTGTCCAGAACCGGCGATACAAGGATAAATGTGGCCAATAAAATAAATTTTTCAGACAATGGGATTCTGATGCATAAAAACAAGTTTACGGTTACCGACACCAAAGGACATCTTTTTCAAATAGATGAAAAAGGCAAAACCACCACGGCCAATTTAAATCTGCTTCCAGACCACGGATTGGATGCAACAAGCAATACCCTGGCCATTATGAACGATAATGTACTGACCATAAGGAGCAAAAAAGTGGAATTGGATCTTGGCGTATATTCAAAACCACGGATTTTCTATTTGAACGACAAAATATATATCAGCGTTACGGATATACAGAACCAGAAAATATATCTTTTTGACAGTCAGGCAGAAACCATTTCCAACTTTCCCGTTCCCGGGAATTCCAGTATTGATTTAATTGATATGGACAACGACCATAAATTGGAGCTTGTAGCAAAGGATCAAGACAACTCGCTTATAGTATATAAGATCAATTAGAACCCATCTTGACTTTTTGTTTTCAACCGAAAAGTTGTGCTTTTGTATCCTAATGAAGGCTTTTTGGAGCAGCGCAGCAGCACTACGGTGGGAGAAAAAAACAAAATTAGGGTGCAAAATGATGATTTTGCAGGTAATGGAAAAAGTCAGGACGAGTTCTTAAAGAACATTTTTAGATTCAAATTTTCCTGTCCAATATTTTACTTTGGATTTCCCCCATAACCGAAAAAATAGTTTTATATAGTACGAATATTCTTATAAAGATAGAAGATTCCACGCCTTATTTAAACACTTTTTTTTTAAACTATTTTAGCTCAAATGTCAACCATTGGTTTTAACGTACCATTAATACATAAAAACATGCAAGATATACACCTGTAAAGGCCCAAGCCCGAAATTTCGCTAATTTTATTTCATGATAAATTGAACCGTAATGAATTGTTCGATAATATAAATATCACAAGCATATTAACATGTGTTCGACATAAAAATATTTTCAATACATTGATTTAATGTAAATTAAAAAAATGCTACGGCCCCATCGAGCGGAGTCGAGAGGTTATTTTACTGTAATGCTTTTACAATGAGGTCTCTCCCGATAGCTATCGGGATCCGCCCGACCGGACAGATGTCATATAAACAACTGATTTTAAATAAAATATATACCGAACTCACGTTATATTACAAATATCCAAGATTATGAATCGCTTCAAAATTTCCCTAAAAATAATTCTATCCATTTCGTTAATTTTCTTTTTTACAGCTGGGGTTCAAGGCCAATTTTTAAAGAATTTGGGCAAGCGGGCAGAAAGAGCCGTAGAGCGCACGGTAGAAAACAGGGTAGATAGGGAGGTTTCCAAGAAAACCGATACAGCTTTGGACAGCATATTGGAACCCGGCAACAATGATTCGTCCACCCCTCCTGTACCCAACCCTACCAATAAGGGCGGTACCAATATGCCCTCAGGCCAGGGTATTCCAGGAAATGAAAACGGTAACTCGGACAGTGGCACTACGGTGGCCCCGGGTACCGCCAAAACCATCCAAGTGTACAGTAAGTTTGACTATGTACCCGGGGACAAGCCTTTATTTTTTGATGATTTCTCAAGTGATTTCATTGGCGACTTCCCATCCAAATGGAATACCAATGGTGGTGGAGAGGTAGTATCCATAAATGATTCTGGAGAAAAGTGGTTGGAATTAATCTCGGGATACAACATCTATTTTATTCCAGACGTACCAAATCTACCCGAGGAATACACCATTGAATTTGATGTAATGGCCCTTGGATTGGACAACAAGACTTCTTCTACAGCCTTTCTTAGGGTAGATTTAAGTGATGACAACAAATTTAAGGAAGGGGCCAATTTCGTACACGCGCAGATTCCCTTTTGCCTATATTCCCCTGTAGGCATCACCATGGCCAATCACATTAATCATAAAAGGGAAATATACAGTGTTGTAAAGGCCGATCTCAGGGATGAAATTGTGGACAGACCACATATTTCCATCGCCGTTAATAAACAGCGATTTCGGTTATGGGTCAACGAAGAAAAACATATTGATATTCCAAGAATGGTGCCCCAGGGGGCCGTATTGAAAGCCTTAAAATTCCATATGAACAATTTTAAAGACGGAAAGGAACGTATTTTTATTTCCAACTTGAAAGTTGCGGAGGGCGGAATGGACCTTAGACGTAAATTAATCTCGGAGGGGGAAGTCTCCACCAATGGCATTTTGTTCGATTCCGGATCGGCCAATATTCAACCCTCGTCCATGGGGGTCATTCGACAAATTTCCCAAGTTTTGCAGGAAGACAATGCCATAAAGCTAATGATTATTGGACATACCGATGCCGATGGCCCCGGAGATACCAATCTAGAACTGTCCCAAAAACGGGCCGCTGCAGTAAAAAATGCCCTTATAACCGTTTATGGCATTGCAGACGACCGGCTTCAAACTGAAGGAAAAGGAGAAAGCGAGCCCATAGCGGACAATAATTCTCCCGATGGCAAAGCCCAGAACAGACGTGTCGTTTTCAAGAAAATATAATGAAATAATGCAAACTTTT
>CBFGWQ010000175.1:0-8138 GCA_965652575.1 uncultured Arenibacter sp.
TCAATTTCTTTTTCAACGGCGAGTGACGGTTCATTTAAATTCGAGTTAATTATATTTCCGTCCTTTCCGATCAGAATATATCTCGGAATGGATTTGATATTATATCTATTTCCAAAATCAGTCCTCATCCCGTTTTCTATAAATAAATTTTTACCCAGGTATTTGTTTTCTTTCCCAAGAAATGAAAGCCATTTTTCTTTTGAAGAATCAACTGAAATTAATAATATTTCTATATCATCCCTACCAGCAAATTTTTCCGCAAATTGCAACACTTTGGGCCTATGATTTATGCAAGGTCCACACCAAGTGGCCCAAACATCTATAAAAATTACTTTTCCTAAAGAAAATTCTAAATTGAAATTATTGCCCATATGATCTTCTGCATCAAATAAATATGCACTTTGTCCGTTTTGAGAGGCATAAAAATTAGAGGACGATTTCTCAATTAATGATTGATAAAGGTTCTTTTTTTCTGATTTTAAAACTTCTGATAGAATTTCGGTATTGAAAATCTTTTCATGTTTTTGCCAGTATGATGGATTCTCAATCAAGGCTTTGAGATAGTTTGCCTTTAAAAAGTCTGCTAAATCTTTATCCCCTACATTATGTTCAATAAATTTTAAGAAATCCGCAATGCTTTCTATCGATTGATTCTTTCTCAAATACTCAACTTCATATTTATAAAGATAAATGTCCGGAAGGGATTTTAATGTCTGGTTGGCTTTGGGGATTTTTCCTATGAAATCGAAATAGCTGTTATTTGGATCCAATTCCTTTGCCACCCGACCGAAATAGAATAAAAACGAATAAATTCTTGCATCGTTTTGAAAGTAAAGGATATCCGCTACATCCGATGTAAATTCATTTTTGGATTGGGTTATTTCGTCGGCTCTTTTTTTTCTGAACTTCTCAAATATTATGGGTATGGAATCTACATTTTCAGTTTGAAATATAAATGAACTATTTTCGGAAATGAATGCCAAATTGCTTTTCCATAGGTAATTGATTAAAGAATCACTTTTATTATTGGTAGTTATGTTTGTGCTTGGTTTTATAGATATATTCAAATCTTTGTTTTTTGCCAATATTGTCAGGTATATATTCCCCTTGTCCTTATCATGTATTTCGGCAACTGTTGGGTTTTTTAATTGAATAATTTGATTTTTCTTTTTTTCATTAAGTTGGACGATGTTGTTTCCTGTAATTAATTCCGAAACATATATTGTATCCAATTTGTTTTCTGAATGCAGGCTAATATTAAATCCTCTGTTTTTATCTTTGCAAGAATGCAAAAAACAGAATATTATGAATATTACAATGTATTGTGCTTTCATTTAGGATGTTCCTATAATTCTGGTGAGCTAAGGTTAAGTTGCTGTTATCCAATCTATTTGTAAACTAGAGATAACTAAGCTTCTGGTGACATTTATCTATTTGTTTTTTAGTAAGGTTCACCAGTCCATGTTTTGCTTTTTGGTCTAGGAACAAGTATTGTTTTGGGGTTAGTGTTCAATCTTTTTGGTGACCATATTCCAGATGATTACCTCAAGTTTTCGTGCCGTCGCATTGACTGCGGAGTTTCCTCCATTTCAGTAAGCAACCCTTCGGTAACAGTTGGAGATATGGGTGTCCTTTGGTTATTCACCCTGCATTGCGTTTGTACAATGTTGTTGGTAACAGTTCGTTTGGGTCTACCGCTACAATCTTGCCTTCCCTAATTACTATCATAGGGCTATTCTTTTGCTTTTTAAACTCTATAAGCCTTTTGTACGTCTCTTCAAGTCCCTTTACAATCTTGTCCCGCTCTTCTTTTAATTGTTCTTTAGTTCCCATAATATTTCTCTTTTAATTCTTTCCACTGATCCACATTATTTACAGTCATTTCACTCATTGCGCCTTCCGCAATGATTTCATACGTGTCCCCAGAATTATTTACAAATAACCAATTGTCCACCCTTGGAAGAAAAAGTTTGAAAAAGTTCATCAGGCCACTTTTATATCTCCTTCTAATCACATCTTCAGGAATGTGATGCCCACCTTCCCTTACTCTTGTTTCTACTCTTGAAATTGCTAATTCTACGGAATGAAGCCAGAAAAATAAGCATGTAACCTGATAGTTCCGTTCTTTTGCTTTTTCAATGAAATTCACATAACTTCTTGTGGAAAGTGTAGTTTCAAATGCAAAGTTTTCTCCGGATTCAAGTAATGTTTTAATTCTTTTCAACATCAATCTACCAGCTTCTATTCCTGCTTTTTCAGGACGAAAGGGAGAAAGTCCTTTTGCAATCTCATCCGCATTTACAAATTCCTTACAATCAAGAATTTCAGGCAAAATGGTATAAGAAGCTGTAGTTTTACCTGCTCCGTTGCAACCCGCTATGATGTAAAGTCTTTTCATTTAAACAAATATACAATTTACTTTGCATGATAGCGGATAAGTATATTGGCCCCTACGTTAAAGAATTACATCATCCAAACCAGGGGTACATTTTGCCTTGTACATGCAAAGTGGGGACAGGAGCGGTATTTGGCCAGCTTAGGCAGGACTGTCTAAAGGCTAGTTGGACTGTCAAGTTAAGGAAAGGCAGGCATAACGCTCGCGCCAACAATTATGCAAATTATAGGCGGTCCCAAACAAAAAACATTTCCTAATTTAGCCACCCAATACAAATCTCCTATATGGTACAATACAATCCCAAAGACTGGATTACCTTTATCTTTAGATTTCACAAGTCCGACACCTTTAGAAAATTGATCCCAATGATGCTCTTTATGGGATTGTACACCTATGGTGTGGGCTATCTGGAACTTGAATACTGGAATATGTCCGCCAGAAATCCACTATCTAACATCACTGTCATGCATACCATGCTGGGTTTTGTAATTTCATTGTTACTGGTATTTAGGACCAATACGGCATATGATAGATGGTGGGAGGGAAGAAAGCTCTGGGGAGCATTGGTCAATAACAGTAGAAATTTGGCGATTAAACTGAGCGTAATCCTAAAGGACGAACACGACCATGGGTATTTTAGAAAGCTGATACCGGGTTATGCCTCTATTTTGGCCAAGCATTTGACCGATGTGGAAACCGGCAAGCAACTTTATGAAGGTACGGATCTGGATATAGACCATCACAAACACCGTCCAAACCAGGTAGCGAAAATGATCTTTCAAAAAGTGGATGACCTATATGTCCAAAAGAAGATCAGCGGGGATCAGTTGATCGTTTTGAACAGCGAGGTACAATCTTTTACGGATATATGTGGTGCCTGCGAGCGAATAAAGAACACCCCAATTCCTTACTCCTATAGTGCCTTTATAAAGAAATTCATTTTCTTTTATGTTATGACCTTACCGTTCGGATATGTCTTTAGTTTGGGATATTATGCCGTACCTGTGGTTATCTTTATTTTTTATGTTTTGGCCAGTTTGGAATTGATTGCGGAGGAAATTGAAGATCCCTTTGGGTTTGATGCCAACGACTTGCCGATCGAAAAAATGGCCACCAACATCAGAAAGCACATAGAGGAGATCTTGTAGTCTATATTATATCATGATAATCCTTTGCCTCAATGTCCCTAAACAATAGCATATCCGCTATCTTGGAGGAGGCTCCCATATAGAATCCGTTTTCGTTTTCATAATCCTTGGGATTTCTCCATGTACCAAATAGGATATCATAAATGGTAATATCCCCATAATTGTAGGCATGGATGCCCTTGGCATGGTGCAGGGAGTGGGCTTCGGGTCTTTGTACAATATACCCCAACCATGTAGGGGTGCGGATATTGCTGTGCTGGAACATACTAAAAAAGGTGTTCGCCAAAATAATTACGGTAGCGGCCTGTGGGGCAAACCCTGCTACCAATACCAGTAATAAGCTGCCCAATGCAGTAAACCCGATCATGTCCATGGGACTGAAAATAAAGGCGCTGTAGGTGTCCAAGCGCTCAACGCTGTGGTGCATTTGGTGAAAAACCCTCCAAAGTACATTATTTTTGTGCATAGACCTGTGCCAGACATATACCCCAAACTGGTAGAGTAGCACGCCTACCAGCGCACCCCACAGGGTACCTAGTCCGGTAAGGTCAATAAGTTGGTATTCGGCAAGGTAGCCGTCCCATATCAACGGTAAGTAGCTGGACAGGTAAAAGAATAGGACAAAAAATGTTAATCCCTTTAGCTTCCAATACTTAACCGTGGGAAGTGGGCGGGCAGGGAACAATGCTTCCCAGAGCATAAGCCCTGCATACATAGCGAGTACAATAAGGCTTATGGGATCCAATAAAATTTCGAGTGGTGTTGGCATGACTGTTCGTTTTAATATGATTTATGAAGCAAATGTAGCCTGCGGACATAAAAACAGTTTTGTTCAAACGTTTTGTTTTTTTGCTGTACGGTCCATATGGAAACGGAAGTAAAAAATTGGGGGACCAAGCTTATGCCTCCTTGTATTTTAAGGGAGATACCCCGTATTTTTGTTTGAATACACGACTAAAATGACTGAGGTTTTCAAAACCACTGCTAAAGGCCACTTCACTTATGTTGGTTTTACCCGTTTCCAAGTACGATTTTGCAAGTTCCAGCCTTTTTTGGGTAAGCCATCTCCCTGGGGTAGTATGGTAATACTGATAAAACTCTTTTTTGAATACGGAAACACTGCGATCTGCCATTCGGGCAAACTGCTCCACACTTAGGTTGAACATATAGTTTTTCTCCAATACCTGCCAGATTGGTGTTTTGGAAATGTTCAGTAAACTGTTGGCATAAGCGAGTATATTTTTATTGGAAGGGTCTAAAAAGATGTTAAAAAGGAGTTCTTTGAATTTGAGTTCCAGTAAACCTTCCGGAGCCAGTGATTTTTGTGAGAAATAAGGGAGAATACTGTAAAAAAATGCACGGGTGGTTTCGTTTAAATGAATATCGATCAGCATCTCGGCAGTAGGTACCGGGAGGTTTTTCAAAGGAAGATATTGACGATACTCTTTAATTACCTGCCTAAAAAAGTTGTCCTGAAAGTAAAAGGCAAGGACTCTCCATTCCGTTGATTCTGGCAATTCCTGCAAATAGGCTGTTTTTAAGGTAAGGATGCAGGAATGTTTGGTGAGGAACCATGATTTTCCACCATGACGTATGACACGACCGCCTTCAAGGGTAAACATTATTTCGTTGTAATGCGAAAAAAGTTGCATTTGTTTGTCCACCTGAGGGCACTTGTAGTACAAGAACAACGCATCCTTTACGGCCAACTGCTTAAATGTAACAGGGTCGGCAATGCTGTCATCATAGTTATTAAATACAAGGCTCATGTTATAACAAAAATAGAGGTCTTTTTTTGGTCGGGTATCATTTTGGTAAAGCTTGTATGTAGGTAACAAATGGATATGGTTATTTAGGTATATCCATTTAATACTTAAGGTTTTAAGGCTTAAGGTAAGAAAATTAATTGTCCGATCAGGTTTAACGGAACAATTTATCCATTTTTGGCCGTTTTCCCTTTCATCCATACGGGCGTTGTGTCCGAATTGTGGTGGCCCCCAATAATGTTTTTGTACAGTTCGGGCCTTCGGGCATTTTTATATCTCCAACCACCCGAAAGTTGAATCTTATCCTTTGTCAATTTTGAAATCGTAATATCGTCTTCAAAAGATTTTATTTCGGACAACACTTCCCCATAGGGGTCGATGATCATTGAATTCCCATTTTTAAGATGTTCGCCATCGTAACCAATAGGGTTGGTAAAGGCATAGTATACCCCATTGTCGTAGGCCCTTGCAGGTAGCCATCGCATTAACCAACGTCTGCCTTTGGGTCCGTCGAATTCCATTCGTAACGAAACCGGGTCGTTCTCACGATTTTGCCAATATTTGTCATCTACATAATCCCGATGCGGCATTGCGGACGGGGTACAGCCCGTAACGTGGGGCGCAAAAATTATTTCCGCTCCTAAAAGGCTTGTTGCACGCACGTTTTCTATGACGTTATTGTCATAGCAGATCAAAATTCCACACTTCCAGCCGAGCAGGTCGAATACGCAATATTCGTTGCCGGCGGACATATATCTGTTGATAAAAGGGTGTAGTTTTCGGTACTTTGCCACCACTCCGTCCCCGTTAACACAGATATAGGTATTGTATATTTTTCCTTTAGATTTTTCCACAAGACCTGCCAGGATGGGGATATCCAAATCCTTGGAAATTGCCATTAAGGCCTTGGTGCTTTTTCCGTTTGGCACCTCTTCCGCCAAATGGGTTATCTGTTCCAGATTTAAATCTTTGGTAAAGGTGTAGGCGGTAATGCACATTTCGTGAAAACTGATCAGGTCCGCTCCGTTGGATTTTGCTTTTTCCGCCAGTTTTCGGATTACCGATAAGTTGTATGTTTTATCCCCGTCCTTTGGTTGAAATTGGGCTACTGCTAGGTTCATTTTTTAACTGAGTATTGATTATTTATATTTATTCCAATTTAAGGATTTTTAATTTTTACGTGCAAAGTGGGGACAGGAGCGGTATTTGACCAGCTTAGGCAGGACTGTCCAATGTCTAGTTGGACTGTCGTTGGGGAAAGGCAGGAGCCTGTCTCGACGCCAGGCAGGCGTGACGCCCGCGCCGGCAATGATTTAGTTGAGTTCCATTGCTGTCAGTTGCTCTTCCAACGCTTCCGGTTCAGAGGGTTTTGCTGCCACACTTTGTGCAATATTCCCCTCTTCATCTATAAGTATATATCTCGGATAATAGAAAGACCCGTTATTTCCAAATATGCTGAAAATGTCCGTCAATAGTGCTTCATTTGCCATAAGATGGTGACCCTCCAGACCATAAAATTTGATCATGTTCTTCCATGCCTCCTCCTTGCTGATCCTTCCTTCACAAATGTAGAGCGCATTTACCCCTTTGGATTTAAGAAGTTTGTCCAAATCGCTTTTGTGCTGAAATTCCGTTTTGCAAGGCCCGCACCAGGTACCCCAAATATCAATATAGATTTTCTTGCCCTTAAAATGGGAGAGCAGATCGTTAAAGTTGGTTATTGTATTGTAGTCTTCCACAAATTTGATGTCCTGGGCAAAGGGTTGTTCGGCTTTTTTGTGAAAGGCAACAATTGGAGCAACCATTGGTTCCAGATATGTACTGTAACTACTGTTGGGATATGCGGTCTTAAATTCATCATAGATGGCAATGAATTCTTTCTGATAATCTTTTTGAAGCATTTCCGTATAAAGGTAAACTGCCTTAAAATATTCCAAAGTAGGTGGTGAAAGGTATTTTTTTGCATTTTCCAATAACATTTGGGGGTAGAATTTGTCCGATATTGAATTTCTAAATGTGGCAAGGTCAAAAGCAGCATCTTCATACCCTTTGTAAAACAAATAATTTTCCGCCAATGCATAGCCCCAATTGGTCTTTTGGAAATCTTCCCGTGTCAAAAGATCATTGTTGAAGGTTTCTTTCCACATGGCCTTGATATTTTCGGTAAAGCTGCCTTTCTGTCTTTCGTCCATTAAAAATTTTATAAAGGCCACGGTTCCCTGAACGGCACTGTAATAATAGTCCCGGTCCAATGCAATAAAATTGTACATGCTTTGGCCAATACTGTCCTTGGCCAATAAATCTTTAAATTTTGAGAGATCTTCCTTCTTTAAGTTGGAAATTTTAGTTTGTATTTGGGATGCAATGGAATCTTTTAATAAGGGACCGGCCGCTTCCTGTATGTGATCCGGTTGGGGCAGCTGGTTGTATAATTTTTGTATTTTATTATCATCGCCCTGTATTTCAAAATTCTGGGGATTGGCATCTTTCGTATAATCAAAATTTACTATATATTCCTTACCGGGTTCCACAATGAGGGTGGCCATGGGTTTGTTTGGAACCATTAATTGTACGAACGCCATTTGCCCTACCGGTATTTTAATTTGGTACCGCCCCAGGGAGTCCAACCCGGTATCCTTTTTAAAGCCATGAACAAATAACCCTTCCTTGGGAACGGTATATGTAATTTTATCTGGAATTTCCCCTGATATTTTTCCTGTAATGATAATTTCATGGGATTTTTGTTCGCTGCATCCTATAATAAAGAGCATAATGATGCCTGTAAAAATGGATTTTGAAAATTTCATCGGGCTATGTAATTGGTTTTTA
>CBFGWQ010000176.1:0-8081 GCA_965652575.1 uncultured Arenibacter sp.
ATTTTTAGAAAATCTTAACCATTTAATTGGGTTTCACAGGAAAATTGCCCTAATTTAAACCAAGTTTTGCAACATGACGGTTATCATGTTTTTATAGGGTTTTCAAAACTATTTTTGACCCTATAAAGGATAAAAAAGTCTTTTATTATATCAATCTATAACCAAAACAAAACATTATGAATGCAAAATCGACAAAAAAAGTATTACTTCTCCTAATACTGATGGTAGGAACGGGCAGCCTTATCCTTTCCTGTAAAAAAAAGGAAAAGATAGTTTATGGGAACGCGGCAGATATCCCTGCAAATCGTGAAATGATCGCTGAACTGACCGCTCCCCCGCATGTCCCGACCCCTGTTGGGGATAGAAAGGCCAAGTTGCTGAAGGTCGATATGGAAATCCTGGAACAGGAAGGAGAAATGACCAATGGTGTGCGGTATGTATATTGGACATTCGGAGGTTCGGTACCGGGCAGTTTTATTAGAACAAGGATTGGCGATGAGGTCGAATTTCACCTGAAAAATCACCCCGACAATAAATTGCCCCACAATATTGATCTGCATGCCGTTACCGGTCCCGGGGGCGGTGCCGAGTCCTCCTTTGTAGCACCAGGTCACGAAAAGGTTTTTTCCTTTAAGACCCTAAACCCCGGTCTATATGTCTACCACTGTGCCACAGCACCCGTAGGTATGCACATAGCCAACGGTATGTACGGTCTAATTCTGGTAGAACCGGAAGGCGGCCTGCCCCTGGTGGATAAGGAATACTATATTATGCAGGGCGATTTTTATACCAAAGGTGCCAATGGTGACAGAGGTCTACAGCCTTTTGATATGCAAAAAGCAGTTGATGAAAAGGCAGATTATGTAGTATTTAACGGCAAAATGGGAGCCTTGACGGGAGACAATGCCATTACCGCCAAAGTTGGTGAGACAGTTCGCCTGTTTGTGGGCAACGGTGGGCCCAACCTCGTTTCTTCATTTCATGTTATTGGTGAAATATTCGATAAAGTACATGTTGAAGGAGGCGATCTGATCAACGAAAATGTACAAACCACCCTGATCCCTGCCGGTGGAGCAGCTATAGTAGAATTTAAGGTGGATGTGCCCGGAACTTTTATTATGGTCGACCATTCCATATTCAGGGCCTTTAACAAGGGAGCCCTTGGAATGCTGAAAGTGGAAGGTGAGGAGAACAAGACTATTTACTCCGGAGAACTGGAAGACGGTATTTACCTGCCCGAAGGTAGTGGAATTCAAAAAATGCCGTCTACAAACGGAGTGGTAGAATCTGAAATCCCCGCCAAATCCTTGGAAGAAAGAATGGAATTTGGAAAAGCCACCTATATGCAGACCTGTTTTGCCTGCCACCAGGGAGAAGGACAAGGAATTGCCAATGCATTTCCTCCCTTGGCCAAATCGGATTACTTAAACGCCGATGTCAATCGCGCCATAGATATCGTCCTACATGGAAAATCGGGTGAAATAACCGTAAACGGACAAAAATATAATAGTGTTATGACCGCACAGACCTTGACGGACGAAGAGGTAGCCAATGTCCTTACCTATGTTTACAATAGTTGGGGCAATTCCAAAAAAGAAGTAACCCCGGCCATGGTCAAAAACGTCAGAAACAAATAAAACCTAATAAAATCCAACAAATCTTAAAGACAACCATGAGTCCCTTCCTTAAAGTAACGTTTATTCTTTTTGGCATTGTTACCAACAGTACTTTTGCCCAATCGGAAAATATGGTCAACGTTAAAGGAGGAACTTATATTCCATTATACGGAGTGGATTCGACCGTGGTCACCGTAAAGGAATTTACTATGGACGTATACCCTGTAACCAACAGGGAATATTTACAGTTTGTTATGAAAAATCCGGAATGGAAAAAAAGTAAGATAAAACGATTGTTTGCGGACGGTAATTACCTGGCAAACTGGGAGGGGGACGATTCCTATGGTAGCCAGATGGCCGCCGATGCGGCAGTTACCAACGTTTCTTGGTTTGCCGCCAAGAAGTACTGTGAATGCCAAGGAAAAAGATTGCCCACCGTAGATGAATGGGAATATGCCGCAATGGCGGACAGAACCACTCCGGATGCCCGTAAAAAGGAAAGCTACAATCAACTTATTCTGGATTGGTACGAAACTCCAAAAACATTTAACAACACTATAGGTTCCACTTTTAAGAATTATTGGGGAATTTATGACCTTCACGGCCTTGTATGGGAATGGACGATGGACTTTAACTCCGTTTTAATTTCCGGTGAATCCAGAAAGGATGTGGACAAGGACAGTAATCTTTTTTGTGGAAGTGCAGCTGTTGGGGCATCGGACTTAATGAATTACGCCGCATTTATGCGCTATGCTTTTAGAGGTAGTCTAAAAGCCAATTATTCCATACGGAATTTAGGGTTCCGATGTGTCCGAACAAAAGGGTCCGACCATAAAAACCTAACTTATTAAGTAAATGAAAAAAATTCTCCATACCGGATTATTATGCCTTATGCTATTCCTTCTTATAGCCTGCAACACCAAGAATTCGGATAAAACAACTGCCGAAAAATACGAATGCCCCATGCATTGCGAAGGTGACAAGACCTATGATAAGCCCGGAAAATGTGACATTTGTAAAATGGAACTTCGGCCACTGGCCTTACATACCAAAAAGGAGGACGGGATTTCCGAGCTATCCATTTATAACCTTCCCTCCAAATGGACCAATCAGAACAATGAGGAAATACAGCTTAAAACCCTGCAAGGAGATGTTTTGGTCATGGTCATGATCTATACTTCCTGTAAAACGGCCTGCCCCAGATTGGTCGCCGATATGCGCGGGATAGAAGAGCAGATCCCTGCCGATAAGAAAGACGAAGTTACCCTCGTTTTTGTAAGCATAGATCCGGAAACGGACACCCCCCAACGACTTAAGGAATTTGCAAAGGAAAACCAAATGGATACTGATAATTGGGTGTTCCTAAGAGGTTCCGAAGAGGACACCAGGGAATTTTCAGCAGTACTGGCAGTCAACTATAAAAGAATATCCCCCATGGATTTTTCACATTCCAACATCATCAGTGTTTTTGATCGGAAAGGGGAATTGGCCTATCAACAGGAAGGCCTGGGAATAAACAATGCGGAAACAGTTTCTAAAATCATGGAATTGGTGAAATAGATTATCCTAATGGCAACGCCCTGTCCGTATCCGACAAAGGCAGGCCCATATGAACGTATAAGGTAAAACAGAGGTCCCGGGCCCTAAACAGAACCTTCGGGGAATTATTTATTTTATCTTATCATCTTTTGTAAAAAGGAGATTCAAGGGCTATATTTGCATAAAAATTTACGGTTGACAAAATCTTCAATGTTACAACTGTTCCCACGGTCTCCCCAACTAGGGAAACTGAGGGCTACTATTGCCGGCTTTCAAGAAAATACCACTGCGACCCCGAAACCAAAAACGAATTTAAAGGGAATAACAGGCTCTGCCCTGTCCTTCGTTATAGCGGAATTATTTCATAAATCAGAAGTTCCATTTCTATTTATTTTGACCGATAAGGAGGAAGCGGCCTATTATTTAAACGATCTGGAACAACTTATTGGCGATAATGATGTCCTGTTTTATCCCGGGAGTTACAGAAGGCCCTATCAAATAGAGGAAACGGACAATGCCAACGTGCTTTTGCGCGCCGAAGTACTGAACCGCATCAACTCAAGAAAAAAACCTGCCATCGTCGTTACCTATGCCGATGCGCTTTTTGAAAAAGTGGTGACCAGAAAGGAATTGGAGAAGAATACCCTAAAAATTAAGTTGAACGATACCCTTTCCCTGGATTTTTTAAACGAGGTCTTGTTCGAGTACAAATTTAAAAGGGTCGATTTTGTTACCGAACCAGGTGAATTTTCGGTTCGCGGCGGTATCATGGACGTGTTTTCCTTTTCCCACGACGAACCGTATAGGATTGAATTCTTCGGGGACGAGGTAGATAGTATCAGAACCTTTGACGTAGAGACCCAATTGTCTACCCAAAAGGTGAATAAGATTACCATCATCCCCAATGTGGAAAACAAGTTCCTGGACGAAAAACGGGAAAGTTTTCTTAAGTACATCTCTCCAAACACCCTGATCTTCAGCAAAAACCTGAATTTGCTCTACGCTAGACTGGATTCGTTTTTTGAAAAAGCGGAAGAGGCATTTAGCAAACTGTCCAAAGAAATAAAGCATGCCGAACCTCGGGAATTGTTTGCCAATTCCGATGTATTAAAGCATCAGCTGGATAGTTTTAGTGTGGTAGAGATCGATGGAAGCACTAAAACTACAAATGATCCGGAAACCATTGTATTCAATACCAAACCGCAACCATCCTTCAATAAAAAATTTGACCTGTTAATTGAAAACCTAAATGAGAATTACCATAACGGGTTTACCAATTATCTGTTTTGTGCCACCGACCAGCAGGCCAAACGGTTTCACGATATTTTTGATGAAGTGGGAAAGGAAGTCCATTACAAGACCATTGTCCTCCCCCTGTATCAAGGATTTTTGGACCATGATTTAAAGATAGCCTGTTATACGGACCACCAGATCTTTGAGCGCTATCTAAAATTCCATCTAAAAAATGGCTACGCCAAAAAACAGGCCATTACCTTAAAGGACCTGAACAAATTGGAAATTGGGGATTATGTTACCCATATAGACCACGGCATTGGAAAATTTGGCGGCCTCCAAAAAATAGACGTTGAAGGCAAGAGACAGGAAGCCATAAAACTGATGTACGGCGAAAGGGACATCCTTTATGTAAGCATACATTCGCTGCACAAAATTTCAAAGTTCAATGGGAAGGACGGCGCTCCCCCCAAAATATACAAACTAGGTTCCGGGGCATGGAAAAAAATTAAGGACAGGGCAAAATCACGTGTTAAAAAAATTGCCTTCGACCTTATCCAATTATATGCCAAACGCCGATTGGAAAAAGGGTTTCAATATGGACCGGACACCTACTTGCAGCACGAATTGGAGGCATCCTTTATTTATGAAGATACCCCGGACCAAAGCAAATCTACCGAAGACATAAAAAAGGATATGGAAAGCGAACGGCCTATGGACCGACTCGTTTGCGGGGATGTAGGTTTCGGGAAAACCGAAGTGGCCATTAGGGCCGCTTTCAAGGCCGTGGACAATGGCAAGCAGGTGGCCGTATTGGTCCCCACTACCATTTTGGCATTTCAGCACTACAGGACATTTTCCGAGCGCTTAAAAGATATGCCGGTCACCGTAGACTATGTAAACCGCTTTAGAACGGCCAAGGAAAAAAAAGAGACCTTGGAAAATCTGGCATCCGGTAAGGTAGACATCATTATAGGCACCCATCAGTTGGTGAACAAGAACGTGAAATTCAAGGATCTGGGCTTGTTGATAGTGGATGAGGAACAGAAATTTGGGGTATCGGTCAAGGACAAATTAAAGGCCTTAAAGGAAAATGTAGATGTCCTTACGCTTACGGCCACCCCTATCCCAAGAACGCTCCAATTCAGTTTAATGGCGGCCAGGGACCTATCGGTAATCAATACGGCACCCCCAAATAGATATCCCATAGAAAGCGAGGTGATCCGCTTCAATGAAGAGACCATTCGCGATGCTATTTCCTATGAAATACAACGAGGCGGACAGGTCTTCTTTATACACAATAGAATAGAAAACATTAAGGAAGTTGCCGGCATGGTCCAAAGACTGGTCCCGGATGCCAAGATCGGTATCGGACACGGACAAATGGAAGGCAAAAAATTGGAAACCCTTATGATGGCCTTTATGAACGGGGAGTTCGATGTATTGATTTCTACCACCATAGTAGAAAGTGGCCTGGATGTTTCCAATGCAAACACCATTTTCATCAACAATGCCAATAATTTTGGTCTAAGCGACCTGCATCAGATGCGGGGGCGTGTAGGACGGAGCAATAAGAAGGCCTTCTGTTATTTTATTACCCCTCCCTATGATGTAATGACCAACGATGCCAGAAAAAGAATTCAGGCCCTGGAGCAATTTACAGATCTGGGCAGCGGTTTCAATATTGCCATGAAAGATCTTGAAATTAGGGGTGCCGGGGATTTGTTGGGAGGCGAGCAAAGTGGTTTTATCAACGAAATCGGCTTTGATGCCTATCAGAAAATATTGGCCGAAGCCATAGACGAACTCAAAGAGAACGAATTCAAGGAACTGTATGGGGAAGTGGGCGGCAAACAAAAAATCTTTGTAAAAGATACCCAAATAGATTCGGATTTTGAACTGCTTTTCCCTGATGATTATATCAACAATATTACCGAACGCCTAAATCTCTATACCGAACTGAACCAAGTTTCCGATGAAGCAGGTCTACAAAAATTTGAAACGGAATTGGTAGATAGGTTCGGAGGGCTTCCCACCCAGGCAGTGGATTTATTAAACTCGGTCCGTATCAAGTGGATCGCCAACAGTATCGGCCTGGAGAAAATTGTAATGAAAAAGGGTAAAATGATCGGCTATTTCATAGCGGACCAGCAATCGGATTTTTATCAAAGCAGTGCCTTTACAGCCGTATTGCAATTTGTACAGGCCCACCCCAAACTTGCCCAACTAAAGGAAAAGCAGACCCGCAACGGTTTGCGCCTATTGTTGGTCTTTGAACATATTAATTCTATGGACAAGGCCTATAAATCCATCCAACCCTTCAATGCACTTATCGCCAAACCGGAAATAACCGTTCCATAAAATCCCCTTGAAAAATGGATTCCAAAAATATATTTCTCGTTTTAACCTTATGTTTTTCCCTATTTTCCAAGGCCCAGCACAGTGTTTCGGGTAATTTATCGCCAGCGGAAGATTACCAATGGTTAATTGCCTATAAACTAAATCCCGACCATCAGAATTATATAGCCGATACCGCCGTTGAAAATGGGACCTTCTCCTTAAATATTCCTTCGCAAGCCCAGACGGGCATGTACAGACTAGTGTATGCCGTGCCCCAAGAGGAATTCTATTTTGATTTTATCTATAACGGCAAAGAGGATATTGTACTTTCCTTTGATTCCCAAAAAGGATTGTCCTTTACATCCTCCATCGAAAACCTGTTGTACACAAAATATTTTAAGGAAATATATGGGCTGGAGCAACAAATTGCCCAGTTCTATTCGGAACAAAAGAAAGATCCTAAGCTATTTATGAATCTCAACAAGAAGTTGGCTACGGTCCAAAAATCATTTGAAAGCCAATCTCAAGGTTTGCTGAGCGGACATTTCATTTCGGCAAACAGACCTTATATTCCTTCGGAATATGAGGATATTGAAACCTATGTGCAACATAAAAGGGAGCATTATTTTGATGCCATCAACTTTAACGACAACCTGCTATTGGGGTCCGACTTTTTAACGGACAAAGTAGTGAACTACGTATTTACGGCCCTGCCACAACAAGAAAATTCCCCTAAAGAAAAAGAACCTGCAATGATTGGGAATGTAAAGGAATTGGCCCGACTATTGGAAAATATAAGCGCCACCAACAAGGTGCAATTGTTCAACAGCCTATGGACACGGGCGTCCGACGACAATTTAAATATGGTGGCCGATTATATTTACCATAATCAGCTAAAATCCCTGGCCACCCAAACCAACAATACCGAAATCCTAAAAAATATCGAAATCCAAAATCGCCTCAGACTGGGAGCCATAGCCCCGGAAATTACTTGGAAGGAGGGAGATGTCACCAAAAAACTTAGCAATCTTACAGGGGCAAAAAATTATGTCATTGTTTTTTGGAGCAGTACCTGTTCGCACTGCCTACAGCAACTTCCAGAATTCCATACCGAATTAAAGGGCATTTCCGATACCAAGGTATTGGCCATTGGCCTGGAAGAGGATGATATTACCTGGAAAGAAGAATCGTCCAAACTCCCCGATTTTGTTCATGGTATTGCATTGGGGAAATGGGAAAGTCCGTATGTAGACCTCTACGATGTTCACCAAACCCCCACCTATTATATTTTGGACCATGAAAAGCACATTATAGCAAGACCTAGTGATTACGAAGGGGTATTAAAATTTTTAA
>CBFGWQ010000177.1:0-8038 GCA_965652575.1 uncultured Arenibacter sp.
GTCGGTTTCAAGAAATTTTTTATTGGATAGGGGCCCCATTTGGCCAATGTAACCAAAACTTAGTGTTGTTCCGGCCATACTTAGTTTTTTGAGCCCCAAAAATCATAATAGTTGAACCACTGCAATGGATATTGCTCTATGATCCATTCCATGCTCCTTATATAACTGGCCAATAATCCTTCGGCATCCCTTTTCTTAAAATCCGCTTTTCTGGCGTATAGGTGATAGTGTTTATTGGTTTCTTTCATAACATATACAAAAAGGACGGGAACGTTCAATCTGGATCCCATTAAAAAAGGACCGGACGGAAACTGTGCTTCTTCACCTAAAATTGGTGCGGTCATCAACTTGGAGGTCGTGGCATATCTATCCCCGGTCATGCAGATGATCTCATTCCTTGCCAAGGCGGCATTCATTTCAAAGATATGGGAGAGATCTTCCTGTAGGATAATAAATTTGGTGGATGATTTTTTAATATATCGATCCAAGTATTCTTTTATCGCCTTATGCTCGGCATCCGTAGTAAGTAAATTAATAGTGGCCTTCCCTTCCAGTTCGTCCAGGAAAAACTCGGCTATTTCGAAGTTGCCCAAATGGGCACTGATCAAGATTCCCCCTTTTTCATCGGCCAGGGTTTCGTTAAGGTGTTCTATGCCGTCAAAGTGATAGGAGAACCTATTTCTAAGGCCGGAAGAAATTGCTACTTTGTCCAAAATGGTCTGCCCAAATACGTAGTAGCTTCTATAAATGGATACAATACTTTTTAAGATGCCGTAATTAAGTCTCTTGCGGAAGTAATAATAACTGGATCCAGTACTTTTGGGGGCAAAAAAACAGAAATAAAAGGCTACAAAATACAGGATAAAATAGGCCGATCCCAATCCGAGCCTCCTAATGGAAAAAACAAAAATCTTATATCCTAAAACTGAACCTCTGGACTTTCCTTTCCATTGATTTGACATTTTTTATGAATAAAATTTTAGTTTAATTTCTTCTCTATCAGATCATAAAAATCCTGCAATGTAATTACGTTAATGAAATCTTCCCCTACCAATTTAACACCAAAGTTGGATTCGATGGCCACTACTAAATCAACAAAATCCAAACTGTCCAATTCAAGGGTCTTCTTTAAATTGGCCATTGGAGAAATATCATCTACATCAACTTCAAACTCATCTATAAGAAAGTTGTTTATTTTATCAATAATTACTTCTTTATTCATTTTTAATCTTTCACTTTTTTTATTAGCAATGCCGAATTTGTACCTCCAAATCCAAAAGAATTGGACAAAAATACATCAATTTTTTTATCCAGTGTTTTTCTTACCAGATTTAATTTGGCGGCATCCTCATCAGGATTTTCAAGGTTTATATTAGGGGCAATAAACGAATGTTCCATCATCAACATGGAATAGACGATCTCACTTGCGCCTGCCATCCAACATTCATGGCCGGTCATGGATTTCGTAGAACTCACATAGGGGCCGTTATCGCCAAAAACGGCAAATATAGCCTTGGCTTCATTGGAATCCCCTACCGGGGTAGAGGTAGCATGGGCATTAACATAATCTATTTCACTGGGTTTAATTTGGGCTTGGTCCAAAGCTTTTTTCATGGCCAATGTAGGACCGTCTACGTTTGGGGTAGAGATATGGTCCCCATTGGAGGAAAATCCATAGCCAATAATTTCCCCTAAAATAACGGCATTCCTTTTTTTTGCGGATTCATAACTTTCAACAATAAGGGATGCTGCCCCACCACTGGGGACAAGGCCGTCCCTGCTTTTGTCAAATGGTCGCGAAGCGGCCCGGGGTTCGGTATCGTTGACCGAAAATACGCCAAGGCCATCAAAACTACCCATAGCCAATTCATTTATTTCTTGGGTTCCGCCACAAATGATACAATCTTGAAGCCCGCTTTTTATTAATTGATAGGCAATGCCAATGGCATGTGATCCACTTGCACATGCGGCACTTACCGTAAAATTGATCCCTGTTAATTTGAAGATGGTAGAGAGGTTCATGGTAACGGAAGAGTTCATGGCCTTAAAAATGGCTCCGGAACCAACCAGGGTAGTATCTTTTTTTTCCCTTAGTCTGTCTATGGATTCTATCACCGATTTGGCCGTACTATCATTTCCATATAGTACACCAACTTCATTTTTGTCCATATAATCCTGGGATATGCCCGCATTTTTTAACGCCTCCAATGTGGCCAAATATGCGTAGGCACCTTCCTCTCCCAAACTTAGCCGTTGCCTTCTGGTGAGCAGGTCTTTCAGATCGGGTTCTTCTACCATCCCGGTCAAGCAGGAGCGATACCCAAATTCCTTCCGTTTCCCATCATAAATAATTCCAGAAGTTCCATTGTAAAGTGATTCTTTGACCTCGCCCAAGTTTTTTCCCAAACAAGAGTATATTCCCATACCTGTAATTACGACCCTCTTCATCTTTCCTAGTGTTATTGTTAAGAATATATACCCCCGTTGATATTGATTACCTCGCCCGTAATATACGATGACTTTTTGGATGCCAAAAAGGAAACCAAATGGGCCACCTCATCTGCCTCCCCAAAGCGGTTCATGGGAATCATTTTTTTTAGCTCCTTTTCGTCAAGATCACCGGTCATATCTGTTTTGATAAAACCTGGTGCCACGGCATTAACGGTGATGTTCCTTTTTGCTATTTCCTGGGCCAAGGCCTTGGTTGCCGCTATTATTCCCCCTTTTGCCGCAGAATAATTTACTTGCCCCGGTGTTCCTTTAAGGCCGGACACGGAAACCAGATTAATGATCCTGCCATATTTATGTACCAATAATTTTTGGATCAGGTGATTGGTGACATTGAAAAAACCGTTTAAACTAGTATTGATTACATTGTTCCAATCTTCGGGTTTCATCCACATAAAAAGGCCATCCTTGGTAATTCCGGCATTGTTTACAATTACTTCTATAATGGCATCCTTGTTGGTCCCATGCCATAGGTCCAATTTATGCTGAACATCTTTGGTGTCGTCGACATTGAATTGTATGAGTTCCGCATTCCCCCCAATTTTTTCAATTTCGCTTAAGGTTTCTTGTGCTGCGGATGCATTTTTCTTGTAATTGATCAGAATTGTATACTCGGTATCCAGTGCGAGCTGCAGGCATATAGCTTTTCCAATTCCTCTCGACCCTCCTGTTACCAATGCAAATTTCTTTTTTTCGCCCATGTATTTTGTTCGTGTGGTTTAATTTTTTACATCATCGAATACCTCCGCATTTTCGTACCATTTATTGCCCAAAACTTCTCCCTTGTCATTTAGAAATCCCCATTCCTTATTGTATTTTACCCGGGCAAGTCCGTTGATGAACCCTTTTTGCAAATTCTTTTGAAACATAGAAAACGATAATCCGGCAGTAATGTCATATTCGGGTTGTATTGCCCATTTTCCGGTTTTATCTATAAACCCCCATTTTTTTTCTTTTACGGGAGCAAGACCGTTGGCGGAGAACACTTCGGCATCCTTAAACTGAAAATCTATTATTTTTTCTCCCTGTTCGTTAATGTACCCCCAATTTTTGTTCATAAATACGGGGGCCAAGCCTTGACTAAAATCCCTTGCCTTATCATAGGTGGGGGCTATGACCCACTCTCCCTTATTATTGATGAACCCCATCAATTTATTGCTCCGGGCATATGTTAGCTCGGACTTGTCCGTGAAATCCCAGATCTTATCGGCATTCTTTACCGGGTTAAAGTTGCCATTGGAAATAATGCCAAAAGAATCCTGCTTTTTAACCCAAACTCCTTTATTGTTGTAATCTCCAATTTCTTGGTTTTCAATAGGAATGTAGATTTCGCCCTTTTTGTTTATCATTCCCCAAAGCTCTCCTTTTCTTGCTTTGGCGTATCCATCGATAAAGGGTTTAATTTCGTCAAAATCCGGTTCGGCGATCAATTTTCCATCGGTACCCAAAAGCCCAATTTTTTCACCGCTTTTAAAAAAGGCTACCCCATTGTCAAAATCATAATATTTTTCGGATACAGGGGTTTCCAAGGTTTCCCCCGAAACATTGATGTAGTGCCATTGGTCCCCTTTGTTTACCAGGGCCAGTCCGGAATTAAATTCCTTAACATGCTCATATTCAGGTTCAATTGCCCATTCCCCGGCAGTGTTGATGTAGCCCCATTTGTCGCCCATAGAGGCCGCGGCGCGCTCGTTGGTAAAATTGTCGGCTTTTTTAAATTGGGGCTTTATCGCATATTCCCCGGAGGTATTGATATACCCAAATAGCCCATTTTCCCTGACCAGGGCATATTCCTGGGAATAAAAAATGCCAAAAACTAAAAAAAGAGCCACTGAAAATGTAATTTTTGTTTTCATCTGATATTTTTTTTAATTAAAACGTTCATATTGGATAATTGCCAAGCTGATACTTGGTGTCTGTTTAATATTAAACTATGCCACTATTAAATTATGGATTATTTTATATAAATAAGTGCTTCAATGCCATTATTTAATTAAGCTGTCCATAAGCGTAAGTTTCTTCTTCAAAATTTAGAATAAAGTTCTTCACCTTATTTATATAAGGATACATGGGAACGTCCTTGTCAGGGATAGGGGGGACCAAATTTCTAATATCATCATACATTTTTTTTGTCTTTGATGATATTTTATCCTGTACTTTCAAGTATTCAATGGCCTGAACAATGGTGATCGTTTCTATGGCAAGGATCTCGAAAGTATTTTCGATCACTTTTTTGGTAATATTGGCTGCGTTGGTTCCCATGCTGACAATATCCTGATTGTCGTTGTTGTTGGGGATACTGTGCACGTACATGGGGTTGGACAACATTTGGTTCTCGGCAGTGGTAGATGTGGCAGTAAACTGCACGCCCTGCATTCCAAAGTTTAAACCAAGTTTACCAAGATTGACAAATGGGGGAAGTATATTGTTTAAGTTGGGATTTAGTAGGTAATTTAATTGTCTTTCTGCGAGCATGCCCATTTTGGTAACCACTAATTTCAGCTTGTCCATTTCCAGGGAAACATAGTCGCCATGAAAATTACCGCCGTGGTAAACATGTTCTTTTTCAACATCCACAATAGGGTTGTCGTTGGCCGAATTGACCTCTTCGATAAGAATTTTTTCTACGTTGTTCAGCGTATCCAGAACGGGGCCCAGAATTTGGGGTACACATCTTAGGGAATAGTATTCCTGGACCTTTTCCTCAAAAATTTGTACTTCATTGTTGCCATTGTACAGATGGTGTTCCCTTTTTCGGGTAAGTGTACTGTCCTGTAAATGATTTCTCATCAATTTGGCGATCTGTTGCTGCCCCTTATGTTTTTTGGACCGATTTAGCTCTAGGGACAAATGGTCGTCATAGGCCTGTACTATTTCATTGATGGCAGAAGAACAGCATATCATCCAATTCAATAACTTTCGGGTATTTATAGTGTTTATCAGGCCTATTCCGGTCATGACGGAAGTTCCATTGATCAGGGCCAGGCCCTCTCTTAGGGTAACATGGATGGGCTTTAGTTTCTCAATTTTAAAAACTTCTTCCGTTGCCCTTCTTTCCCCTTTGTAAAACACTTCCCCTTCCCCAATCAACACTAGGGCAATATGCGCCAATTGTACCAAATCTCCACTGGCACCAACACCCCCGTGCTCAAAAATTACAGGGGTAATGTTCTTATTGATAAGGGAAGTCATTAATCCGATTACTGAAATATGCACTCCTGAATGTCCCAGGCTCAAGGTGTTCAATCTGGCCAACATGGCTGCTTTGACATATTGCGCAGGGATTAAATTTCCTGTTCCGGATGCGTGGCTTCGTATTAGGTTGTACTGTAGTTGAATTCGGTCGGAGTCGTTTATTTTGTATTGCGCCATTGGGCCAAAACCTGTATTTACACCGTAAATAATTTTGTTTTGGGAGAATCGGTTTAAAAAATTAAAGCTATTTTCAATGGTTGCTAAAACGTCTTTATTTATTAGAATGGATTCATCTTTAAAAATTATACTATAAAAATCCTCTATTCCCAACTTTCCTTTAATAGTCAACATGTATATAAATTCAATATTTAAAAAGTAAATTGAATAACAATTAATAAAAATAGTTATTTTGGATTGCAAATGTATGATATTTAACCAATCAATATTTTAAAAATAATGAATCAACGTTTAGTCGAAGTCTTGGTAATTGGCGCAGGACCGTCCGGTTGTGTCTCGGCAGCCTTTTTGCAAGACCGGGGAATCAAAGTTCGGGTAGTTGAAAAAAATGTTTTTCCTAGGTTTGTCATAGGGGAGAGCCTTTTGCCCAGATGTATGGATCATTTTGAAGAGGTAGGGCTGTTGGATGGGTTAAATGCCTTTGGTTTTGAAAAGAAATTTGGTGCCCGATTTATAAAAGGGGATAAGGTCTGTGAATTTGATTTTAGCAAAAAGCATACCAAGGGCTGGGATTGGACCTGGCAGGTTCCAAGAGCGGATTTTGACAAGGTATTGGTAGACGAATTGATCAGGAAGGGAGTGGAGGTTTCTTTTGGACACGAGGTAGTGGACGTGGTTATAGAGGAAAATGGGGAATCAGTGACCACTATTAAGGATGAAAATGGGACACCCTATCAAATTAAAGCCAAATATATTATAGATTCCAGTGGTTATGGGAGGGTTTTGCCGAGGTTGTTGGATTTGGACAAACCTTCCGTACTGCCCAGCCATTCTTCCATTTTTACGCATGTGGTAGACGTAAACCGCCCAGAGGGCAGGGAAGGTACCCTTATTACTTTTGATGTAATAGAGACCGAAGTGTGGCTGTGGGTAATACCATTTTCCGACGGAAGGACAAGTATTGGTTATGTTGGCCCCACGGAATTTTTGGAATCCTTCGAGGGGAGCAATAGCGAAAAGTTGAGCCAGTTGTTAAAGTTGTCCGATTATTATTATGAACGTTTTAAAGGGGTCGATTTTTTATTCGAACCGGTTTTGATAAAGAACTATTCCAAATCGGTAAAGCAACTCTTTGGCAAGGGTTTTGTCCTAACGGGCAATAGTGCTGAATTTTTGGACCCTGTTTTTTCTTCGGGAGTTACTTTTGCCACGGAATCGGCCTTATTGGGGGCAAAGCTTATAGCCAAAGTTCTTGATGGACAGGCGGTGGATTGGGAAAAGGATTATTCCGATTATATCAAGGAAGGGGTAAGTGTATTTTCTTCCTATGTTAGGGAGTGGTATAGCGGTAATCTACAGACCTTGTTTTTTCACCAACCGGAAAATCCTGAGGTAAAAAGGCAAATTTGTTCCGTTTTGGCGGGCTATGTTTGGGACAGGACCAATCCCTTTGTAACCAAGCATAACAGGCTTATAAGGACGGTAGCACATTTTATTGACCTGGAAAATAAAAAAAAGTGAACGATGGGATCGTTCCCGTTTGGTAACCGATTAAAAGAGCACTAAAACCCTTTTTTTAAAATTAGTTTGGCAAAGGATTTTCCGGTTTTTGCATAACCTTCCCCTAATCTGTCCTCATTGTTAAACGAGCTTCCCCACTGGTCTCCGGGGGCATTTTCACTGGAAACCTCCAATGCTATGTGATCTCTGTTATTGGTTTCCACGAATTTCAATAAGGTGCTCACTTTTGCGGGCTGTTTCATGACCCCGGCATCCCAGCCGGGATATACCCATATGGTTTCCACTATCAGTGTGTACTTGGCATTGGCTAAATTCTCGGCAAAAAATACGTTATGGTCCTCGTACAGGTACCTGTTCATTAATTCCAAAAATTTTGGGGCATAGATCAACTCCCTGCTGGCGTACCAGCTTTTTTCCCAAGAAGTGCCTTTTCCGCGTGTTTCTTTCTCCAGTTCGGCAGAATGCTCCTTCACGTAATCTTCATTGGACAGGTTCTTTTTTAAGAGTTTCATATTGTCATAAACAAACTCTACGTTTATTTCCTTCTGATCCTTGATAAAATTAAAATCTCCTTGTATTACTTTTAGCTTTTGGCCATAACCAAATAGATTGGACAAAAATACCAGTGCAATGATAA
>CBFGWQ010000178.1:0-8030 GCA_965652575.1 uncultured Arenibacter sp.
ACTCTGTCGAAGTGACTACGATGGTCATGGATTTGGTTACTAACAATTCCCCTCTTGGGAGGGGCCAGGGGTGGGTTTTAACCATTCCGTATCAAAAATTCCTAATCATAGGCCAGGGATTTCAAAACCCTCCGTCTTCGCTTAGGGCGAAGTCACCTCCCTTGGCACTTGGGTTCCACCCAGCAAAGGGCTGAAAGAAGAAGCTATTTTTCAGGATATTTTTGACTGTAGAACCATTTCCCGGAAAAACAAAAATCACCAATAGACTTTTCATATCTTATTGATGATTTTTAACTTTTAAGGTTATGGTCCCCTACTTAAAATCTGGCCAATACTCCTTTACTTTCTTCCGCAAGAAGGCCACACTGCGTTCCAATTGGTCCATACCCTCCACACCGTCCTCGATACTGATCCAGCCATCAAAACCGACCCTTTTCAATTCCTTGAAAATGGCATCATAATCGTTCAGCCCTTTGCCTATCTCTCCATGGCTGAGCCGTTTGGCATAGCCCATGGCACCGCCCTCTTCCTTGCGCAGGTCCTCAATGGTCCCTTCTTTCAGGTAACGGTCGCTGGCATGCATGGTCACTACCCTACCGGACACCCGGTATAGGAGTTCCAAGGGATCCTCCCCTGCCAAAAAGGTATTGCTGGGATCGTAATTGACACCAAAATTGGGGTGGTGTACACGGTCTACCAACTTACAAAAAATATCCATTTGCTGGGCAAATTCGGGATACTCCCAAAAATCGTCCTTATAGTGGTTTTCCAAAATCAAGGTAACGCCCAAACTTTCCGCAACGGGAAGGCATGCCTTTATACAATCCGCAGCAAAACCGACCCCCTCTTCGATCGTCAATTCGGGGCGACGTTGGCCGGACAATACCCTGCAATAGGAACCGCCCAGGGCATGGGTCATTTCTATCCAACCTATTTGTTTCTTAATCTCTTTTTCCCTAAATGCGGCATCCGGGTGAGTGAAATCCGGGGAACAGCAGAGCATGGGTATCGTTTTTCCATGGCGCTCCACCTGTTCCCTAAAAATGGCCCAGTTGGATCTATCCGCCATCTCCAAAAATCCGGCATACCATTCCAACCCGTCCACCGGGAGGGCAACGGCCAGATCGATCCATTCCGAAACCTTCATGGTTCCATCCTTACAAAGTTCATGCATAAATGCTTTGGGAAATACAGCTAATTGTGGCAAATCTTGATTCTTTTAGTATTAGTAATAATTTATTTGTTCTTATGCGAACCTTCCCAATTCTTTGGAAGGTTCCGTCCTATTATGGGAAACTGTTCCAGGTCCATCACTTGAGAACTTACCGGCCCACATTCATCCGAAAGCCAATATAGACAGGCTGCCGCTATTTCTTCAGGGGTGAAAATCCGTTGGGCCGGGGCAAAGATATCGGGAATGTCCCTAAACCAGTCCGCTTTCATTCCCTGTTCCTTCTTGTTCAGGATTTCCTTTTCCGTAAGTACCCATCCCGGGTTGATCTGATTTACACGTACCCCATTTTCCCTGAACAGACTGTCGCCCAGATTCCTGGTCATGGTCATCAAGGCACCCTTGGACATGCTATAGGCCAATAGGTCCGGTTCCCCTCCCCATGCATTGATGGAACCTATGTTAAGGACACAACCGCCAACCTTGGACAAATGTGGCAATGCCGCCTGGATGATCATCAGGGGCGCAATGGAATTAACGGCCATCATCCTCTTAATAAACGGTTCTTGGGTGGTCTCTATATTGGAAGAAGCTATATAGGCCGCGTTGTTCACCACGGCATTCAACCGGCCAAATTTGGATACGGCTACATTTACCAATACATGGGGAGCGTTTTCCCCTGTTATATCCATAGTAATATGGGCCGCATTATCCTCTCCCAGTTCCTTCAACAAGGCCAGGCCCGGTTCCTCTTCCAATCCGTTGACCACTACCTTGGCACCTTCCTGTACGCAATGTTTGGCAATGGCCTTGCCTATACCGGTATATCCTCCCGTTATTAATATGACCTTATCTTTTAAACGCATACCCCTAACTTGGTTTTAAAACACTTTTCACCACCTTGCCAGAATGCATTTGTTCAAACGCCCCGTGCCAGTCCTTCAATTCCCAGACCCCACCGATAATGGGCCTTACATCCAAGGTACCGGAAGCCAGAAGGGAGAGTACCTTTTCCCAGATCGGCCAGTTATGGCTAAAACTCCCTTGAAGGGTAACGTTCTTTTGTACCAACGGATCCAAAGAAAAATTGAGCGGCTGTGGCCCCCACCCTACCTTGGTAATGTGTCCGTTGGGACGCACCAGTTGCAAGGCTATTTTCAAGGTAGCACTCGCACCGGCCGCATCTATGATACAATCCGCGCCCAGACCATCCTGCTTGTTGGCCCACGCGCTTGCATCGCCTACAATGCCCTCGCATCCATATTGCCTGGCTATATTCAATCTTTCCCTATCCGATTCCAATCCGACTATGGCCACTTCCGCACCACATAAACGCGCCATAGCGGCACATAGGATACCTATTGTTCCGGGGCCCAAAACTATGACCCGGTCCCCCGGTTTTATCTTGGAGTTCGTTATAACGGCACTATAGGCCACCGAACAGGGCTCCGTTAAACAGGCCTGCTCAAATGGCAGGTTTTCCGGTACTGCGTGCAAACATCTTGCAGGTACCTTTACAAAACGTGTCATGGCACCGTTTACCCCATAGCCAAATCCCTTCCTTGTGGGGTCAAGGTTATAAAGTCCCTGTCTGCTAAGCGGGCTATTGGGATCGATAACGGCGGCCGTCTCGCTTACCACCCTATCGCCTTCCTTCCAACCGCTCACTCTTTTTCCCAATGCTGCTATATGCCCCCCGAACTCGTGGCCCAGTACCACCGGATAATTCACGTGCCAGCTATGGTCGGCCGTCCATTGATGGAGATCGCTCCCGCACACCCCAACGTTGGCCACTTCCAACAGCACATCGTCTTCCCCAATAGTCGGTTTTTCTATTTCCCTAATTTCTACGCTTCCAGGTTTGGAAGAAAAATTTACTACTCCTATCGAACCCATTTGTACAATTCTATTTATTTTGAATATATCGATTAACGCGTTACTTCCCCGTAGGCATGGATCTTCTCACAGATCAGCCGCAACGAACTTTCCAGATCGCCATCGGCGGTCCTAAAGGAATCGGCATCTATGGTCAGGGGCGCTCCCAGGACCACCATTGGCGCTCCGTACTCCGGACAGCGTACGGCCTGTTCCAGGCTTAGTCCACCTACGGCCTGTACCGGTACCTTAACGGCATTGACCACCTCCCGTAGTTGATCCATTGGGCTCGGCATCTTTAATCCCTGGGCGGCAATTCCACGGCGTTCGTCATAACCTATATGATGTATTATATAATCACAGCCCAGGTCTTCCAACCATTTGGCCCCTTCCACCATATCCGGACAAGCCAGATTATCGCCCATCACCTTTACCCCGTAATCCTTACCCGCCTGTACTACCACCTTCACGGTTTCCGCATGTGCCCTGGCCATTACCACCACATGGGTGGCCCCTGCATTCGCCATCATTTCGGCCTCCAAATATCCGCCGTCCATAGTCTTGAGATCGGCTACGATAGGGATCTTTGGAAAGGCCTCCCTTAATTTTCGGACCCCGTGCAATCCTTCCGCCAATATGAGAGGGGTCCCCGCTTCCAGCCAGTCCACCCCTGCGCGCAGGGCCATGGCGGCAGTCTCCAAAGCTTCATCTATGTTGGTGAGGTCCAGGGAAATTTGTACGATCGGTTTCATAAGTAATCAATATCTTTTTAAATTAAACGTTTAAATTCTTTGTTTTGCCCCAAGCACTGATCAATTAAAATACCCGTAATACGAGTTAAAATAAATATTGATTTTTTTGGCCAAAACGCGAATTCAAAGATAAAGAAACACAATACATATAATTTATCAATTATAAATCCAATATTACCCTTTTCCAATTTATCAATACTGTTTTTGCCATAATCTGTAATAAACATACCCTGTATTTATCAATCCCATTATAGTCTTTTTTATTCTTGGAAGAACTATTATTATTGCATAAGATAAATAATGCGAACCAAGGATTAAAATATTGGGAATGTAAAGCTAGCGGACAAGATTTTGTAAGCGTTGTAGATTTAGATATTGGACGTTGGATATTAGATGTTTGGAGCTGGATATGTATACCTTGAACTTTCAACACTTTTTAAATCTTTTTGGCTAAATTACATCCTTGATCCATAAGTCATTTTAGCTATTGTATTTTTATGTAACCGCTATAAAATGATGATGATCAACCAAAAAAATAAAACAATAAAACACATGAAATACATTGTTTGCGAGGAACCTGGAGACTTTCAGTTAAAGGAAAAAGAGGTGCCCATCAGAAAAAAAGGGGAAGCCCTACTAAAAGTGAACAAGGTGGGCATCTGTGGTACCGACCTGCACGCCTATACCGGAAACCAGGCCTTTTTTACCTATCCAAGGATACTGGGCCATGAACTGGCCGCCACTGTACTGGAGATAGACGAAAACGATAAGGGCATAAAAGCCGGGGACAATGTAGTGATCATGCCCTACCTGAGCTGTGGCCACTGTGTAGCCTGTAGGAACGGCAAGACCAATTGCTGTACCCGGATCCAGGTTTTGGGCATACATACGGACGGGGGCATGCAGGAGCAGATCACGGTTCCCGTAAACATCCTTTTGCCTGCCAAACACCTGAGCAATGAGCAGATGGCCATCGTAGAACCCTTGGCCATAGCGGCCCATTCCATCCGTAGGGCACAGCTGGTTCCCGGGGAAACCATAGTGGTCGTAGGCTGTGGCCCCATTGGTATCGGCATCATGAAATTGGCCCAGATTGAGGGGGCCAAGGTCATTGCACTGGATATGAACCTGGACCGACTACAGTATGCCAAGGAAAAGATTGGGGTAGACCACATTGTAAATGTCACCGAAGACCCCGTAAAGCAGATTTCGGAGATCACTAAGGGCGATATGGCAACGGCCGTATTCGATGCCACGGGCCACAGAGGTGCCCTGGAACAGGGACCCTCCTATATGTCGCACGGCGGAAGGTATATTTTGGTCGGGCTTTCAAAAGACGACCTTAACTTTTCCCATCCCGCTATCCATGCCAAGGAAACCACCCTAATGTGTAGTAGAAATGCCACCGTAGCCGATTTTGAACGGGTCATTGCCCTATTGAACCAGTTTCCCACAGATTCGTTCATTACCCACAACGTACATTTCACCCAAATGAAAGAGCATTTTGATAGCTGGTTAAAACCTGCTACCGGTGTAATAAAGGCCACTATAGAATTTTAATATCAAGCGCATTCCACTATGTCCAAAAACTTTTTACAGATACATCCAAATGATAATATCCTTGCCGCCCTGCAGGATATGAAAAAAGATTTTATAATAAACTTTGAAGGGAAATCCTTTTCCCTTAAGAACAATCTTGCCGCCAAGCATAAATTTGCCCTCCATGATTTCAGGGTGGGCGACCCCATTATCATGTACGGTACCCTGATCGGCAAAGCTACCCGGCCCATTGCCCAAGGAGAAGGCATCACTATAGACAATGTAGTACATGCCTCCTCCGATTACAATGTTGGGGAGCAACAATCGCACTGGATAGCCCCGGACATTTCAAAATGGAAGAACCGAACTTTCAATGGATACCACCGTGCGGATGGCAGTGTGGGAACCGCCAACCATTGGCTGGTGATCCCCATGGTATTCTGTGAAAATAGAAATGTAAATGTACTCCGCAATACGCTATTAAATGCCTTGGGCTATGAAATGGCCCAAGACTACATTATAGATACCGAAGTCTTGGTTTCCCAGTACAAAAAAGGGGCCAGTACGGAAGACCTAATGGCCTCGTCTATAATTAAAACGGCCGAAGACATTAAACAGAACCGGACCTTCCCCAATGTGGACGGCATTAAGTTCCTTACCCATGATGGAGGCTGCGGCTGTGACCGAGGGGATTCGGATACCCTCTGTAACCTCTTGGCAGGATATATTACCAATCCCAACGTTGCGGGAGCTACCATTCTAAGTCTTGGCTGCCAGAACGCAGAGGTGAAAATTTTGGAAGCTGCCATTGCCAAACGCGATCCCCACTTTTCCAAACCCCTGCATATTTTGGAGCAACAAAAAAGCAAGAGCGAACGGCATTTTATAGAGGAAGCTGTAAAGAAGACCTTTTTGGGACTCATTGAGGCCAATAAGGTAAAGCGCAGGCCCGCACCGCTGAGCAAGTTGGTATTGGGCTTGGAATGTGGAGGGTCGGACGGATTTTCAGGCATATCGGCCAATCCAGCCCTCGGCTATACGTCCGATCTTATAGTGGCCCTGGGTGGTGCCACCGTGCTTTCCGAATTCCCCGAACTCAATGGGGTGGAACAGGAACTCATCAACCGTTGCGAAACACCTGAAAATGCAGAAAAATTTGCCGGTATCATGCGGGCCTATTCCGCCAAAGCGGTCTCCATAGGCTCCGGCTTTGAAAACAATCCATCGCCCGGAAATATAAAGGACGGACTCATCACGGACGCCATGAAATCGGCCGGTGCGGCAAAAAAAGGGGGGACCTCTTTGGTACAGGACGTGCTGGACTATACTGAAAGGGTTACCAAAAATGGCTTGAACCTCCTCTGTACCCCCGGCAACGATGTAGAAAGTACCACTGGTCTGGCAGGGTCAGGATGTAATGTTATTGCCTTTACCACGGGCTTGGGCACTCCTACCGGAAATCCCGTGGCCCCGGTCATAAAAATGTCGAGCAACAACGCCTTGAGCGAACGTATGAAGGACATTATCGATTTTAATACAGGAACTATCATTACCGGGGAAGATACCATACAGACCAAGGGAGAGGAATTGTTGGACTATATCATTGAAGTCGCCAGTGGAAATAAAATTCCCGCAGCGGTAAGATTGGAGCAAAACGACTTTATCCCATGGAAAAGGGGAATTTCCTTATAAAAGGACCTCACCCAGAACAGCTAAAAAGCAGTTCTGACCCCCGCGGAACTCGCGGGGCAGGCTCTCCTACTTCGACTGCGCTCAGCACAGGCAAGGAGAGGTAAAAAATAAAACGAGAAAACTTTCAACATTATAACTTTTAATTTCATAACATGATTATAGATTCCCATCAACATTTCTGGAAGTACGACCCGGTAAAGCATTCGTGGATCAACGATCAGATGCGGGTGATCCGTAGGGATTTTTTGCCCTCGGACCTTAAACCCGTCTATGCTAAAAACAACGTGGACGGCTGTGTAGCGGTACAGGCGGACCAGACCTTGGCGGAAACCGATTTCCTTTTGGAACTGGCCCACAACAACACTTTTATTAAAGGCGTGATAGGCTGGGTAGATCTAAGAAGTGCCGAAGTGGACCAGGAACTGGAAAAATATGCCAAGGACAAACATTTAAAGGGATACCGACATATTGTGCAGGAAGAGGCAGACCACAATTTTTTATTACGGCCCGACTTCCTAAGGGGAGTTTCCAAATTGGAACAATACGGTGCCGTCTATGACATCCTTATATTTCCACACCAGTTGGGAGCTACCCTGGAATTTGTAAAAAAATTCCCCAACCAGAAATTCGTCATCGATCATATTGCCAAGCCCTATATAAAAGATGGTTTTTATGATGGTTGGGCAGCCATGATGAAAGAAGTGGCCAAGCACGAAAATGTTTACTGCAAAATATCGGGCATGATCACCGAGGCCGATTTTAAAAACTGGACCCCGGAACAGATACATCCGTATATGCTTTTAACTCTCGAAGCCTTTGGTCCTGAGCGCTGTATGTACGGGTCCGATTGGCCCGTCTGCCTTGTTGCCGGAACCTATACCCAAGTAAAGGAACTGACCGCCAATTTCATTGCCAGTCTCAGCAATGCCGAACAACAGGCCATTATGGGACGGAACGCAGTAGAATTCTATGGATTGGAATAGGTAAAATTTAGTATTGAG
>CBFGWQ010000179.1:0-8026 GCA_965652575.1 uncultured Arenibacter sp.
CCGAATCTTACATCGGAATCATGCAAATTAGTAGGAGAAAATAGAAGAATTAGATAGATCAGAAATAATGAAGAAGAATTTTAAATTTGAAACGGAAGCTATACGCACCCAAACGGAACGCACCCAGTTTTTGGAGCATTCCACACCTATGTATTTAACCTCTAGCTTTATTTTCGAGGATGCGGAAGACATGCGTGCCTCCTTTGCGGAAGAAAAGGAACGCAATATTTATTCACGGTACAGCAACCCCAATTCATCCGAGTTTATAGAAAAGGTATGCAAGATGGAGGGGGCCGAGGATGGTTTTGCCTTTGCATCGGGTATGGCGGCCGTGTTTTCAACTTTTGCTGCGCTGTTAAACAGTGGGGATCACATTATTTCTTCCAGAAGTATTTTTGGTTCTACCCATAGTCTGTTTACCCAGTTTTTTCCTAAATGGAATGTTTCCACCAGCTATTTTAAGATAGATGAGCTGGATAAATTGGAGGAATTGCTCACTCCAAATACTAAAATTATCTATGCGGAAACCCCTACCAATCCCGGAGTGGATGTTTTGGACTTGGAGGAATTGGGCCAATTTGCCAAGAAACATAATTTGATCTATATCATAGATAACTGTTTTGCTTCGCCCTATTTGCAACAGCCTATTAAATATGGGGCCGATCTGGTTATCCATTCCGGAACAAAATTAATGGACGGTCAAGGCAGGGTGTTGGCCGGTATTACAGTAGGCAGCAAAGCTTTGATAGATAAAGTGTACCGTTTTTCCAGGATTACGGGTCCTTCCTTATCTCCCTTTAATGCTTGGGTACTATCCAAAAGTTTGGAAACTTTGGCGCTACGTGTGGACAAACATTGTGAAAATGCACTGAAGTTGGCCGAATTTCTGGAGGATCATCCCAAGGTGAATTGGGTAAAATATCCTTTCTTAAAATCGCACCCAAAATATGAAGTGGCCAAAAAACAGATGAAGGCAGGGGGCTGCGTGGTAGCCTTTGAAGTAAAGGGAGGGGTCGAGGCCGGACAAAAATTCTTCAACGCTATAAAAATGTTGTCCCTGTCCGCTAATTTAGGGGACTCTAGAAGCATAGTTACCCATCCGGCCTCTACCACACATAGTAAATTGACCTTGGAGGAAAGGTTGGCTTCGGGAATCACGGATGGTACGGTACGGGTTTCGGTAGGCTTGGAGCATTTGGATGATATCATTGCAGATATTGAACAAGCGCTGGGATAGGTATTATTCTGGCCGGTTTGAAGTTGTTCCGGGCCTGTTTTTGTAAAATTGCGGTGTGCGCTATTGCGAATGTTAATTTTCCTTATCTTCGTTGCATGCTTTCCAAAAAGACAAAATACGGCTTAAAGGCACTTACCTTTTTGGCTTCCCAAGAAGGACGTGTGCCAGTTCAAATATCCGAAATAGCAAAACATGAGAATATTTCCCAAAAGTTTCTGGAGAGTATTCTTCTCACTTTAAGAAAAACAGGTATTCTGGGTTCCAAAAAGGGAAAGGGCGGAGGCTATTACCTTATTAAGGATCCCAAGGATATTCCAATGACCACGGTCATGAGGGTGTTGGAAGGCCCTATTGCCATGGTACCCTGTGTTAGTTTAAACTTCTACGAGAAATGTGAGGATTGTCCCGATGAAGCCAGTTGTTCCGTACATAAATTAATGCTACAGGTCAGGGACAGTACCCTGGAAGTTTTTAGAAACAACACCCTTGCCGATCTGGTACCTTAAGGCAGCAATGGTATTTTTTAGGTTTGTTCGGAAATTCAGCCAAATGCCTTCAAAAAATCAAGGAATATTAAAGGTTATCGGGATTAATTTCTATAAAAATTTAGATGCCCACAGTTGCTGGTAAGCAGTGAAATCCATTTTTTTACCAACTGTAAACTGCCCTGCCAACTTGTCTCCCGGTCTTTGCAAAGACAGGTATGTAATTGGATTACATTATTTAGTAATCTACTGAACTTATAGGTTAAGTAAAATTTAACGAATTTATTTATTGTTTTTATGTGAATTATTTTTATTTTTGCTTACTCTATTAAATCGATAGGATAATAAATTTAAGTTTTTTGTTATATGATTGCCGAACAATTAGTTGCAAATAGTAATTCAAGTGCTGTAAAGAAAAGCTATAAGGCGGATAAGTCTTCCGAAAATCCTAAAAGGAGTATTGCAAAATCTATTAGTTGGAGAATTATAGGAACCTTGGATACCATTGTAATTTCTTGGATCGTTACCGGTACATTGTCAATTGCATTTTCAATAGGGGTCGTAGAGTTGTTTACCAAGATGTTGTTGTATTTCTTTCATGAAAGAATCTGGAACAAGATTAGTTGGGGAAAGTAAAAAGGTAAATTCAAACTAATTAAAGAATTGGGTACGATGGCATATACAGAGCAACAAATACACAAATTGAACCAACAATTTAAAGGGATTCCGCCAGAGGAAATAATTTCCTGGGCCATACAGTCGGCCGAGAGGCCTTTGGTGACCACAAATTTTCGCCCGTATGAGGTGGCTATTTTGCATGCGGTCACGGATGTTTCCCCCCATATTCCTGTTGTTTGGTGCGATACGGGTTATAACACGCCCAATACATATAAACATGCCGAAGCACTAATTGCCAGATTGCATTTGAATGTAAAATTATATGTGCCAAAACAAACTTCCTCGCACAGGGATGCTGTAATGGGGATTCCTGGAATAGACGATCCCAGACATCAGCTTTTTACGGAGCAGGTAAAATTGGAGCCGTTCAGAAGGGCTATGGAGGAGCATAGACCGGATGTATGGTTTACGAATCTACGTCAAGGTCAGACAGCCCTGAGGGATTCATTGGATATTTTAAGTTTAAGCAGGGACGGGGTATTAAAAGTGAGCCCTTTTTACCATTATAGCGATAGTCAATTGGATGCCTACCTCAAGGATAGGAATTTGCCCAATGAGCATAAATATTTTGACCCCACCAAGGTTTTGGAAAACCGGGAATGTGGATTGCATACCTAAGAGAATAATAACATTGGTGAATGATCCCTTTGGGAAAAGCCGATTAAATACAGAATTATTGTGAGCATTGTAGAATCAGAATTGGAAACATTAGTAGGCGTGAACGAATCGAATGAATTGGAAGTATTGAACAATAATGCTTTGGAGAACGAAGCTATTTATATTTTAAGGGAAGTAGCGGCTCAGTTTGAAAAGCCGGTATTGCTTTTTTCTGGAGGTAAAGACTCCATTACTTTGGTGAGATTGGCGCAGAAGGCCTTTTTCCCAGCTAAGATCCCTTTCCCTTTAATGCATATAGATACCGGGCATAATTTTCCGGAGACCATTGCCTTTAGGGATAAATTGGTCAAGGAATTGGGGGTAGAGTTAATTGTTCGAAATGTTCAGGATTCCATAGATCAGGGAAAAGTTGTAGAGGAAACGGGGAAATACTCCAGTAGGAATATGTTGCAGACTACTACTTTGTTGGACGCTATTGAGGAATTTAAGTTCGATGCCTGTATCGGAGGGGCAAGAAGGGATGAGGAAAAGGCACGTGCCAAAGAGCGTATCTTCTCGGTCCGTGACGATTTTGGTCAGTGGGATGAAAAAAACCAGCGTCCGGAATTGTTCGATATGTTGAACGGCCAGATAGAATTGGGACAGAACGTAAGGGTTTTTCCTATAAGCAACTGGACGGAATTGGATGTTTGGAGCTATATCCAAAAAGAGGAAATAGAAATACCTTCCATCTATTTTGCCCATAAAAGAAAGATATTCCTTAGGGACGGATTTATATGGTCGGCAGAAGACGATGTGGTCTTCCGTGCCGAGGATGAGAAAGTGGAGGAGCGTATGGTTCGGTTCAGGACCGTTGGGGATATGAGTTGTACCTCCGCGGTACTTTCCCATGCGGACACCATAGAAAAAGTAGTAGGTGAGATTAGGGAATCCAAGATTTCCGAAAGGGGGGCAAGGATAGATGATAAGCGTTCCGAAGCCGCGATGGAAAAAAGAAAACAACAGGGATATTTTTAAAAGCCCGCTAAACCCTATTGGAGAATTAACCGTGGGGCTTAATAGAAAATGGAAATTAAAGGAATTATTAACAATTAAAACAACTCCGAGTAAGAGTTCCTCCCTTTTTGGGAGGTCTGGAGGGGCTTATGGAAGTACTAAAAATAGCAACAGCAGGAAGTGTGGATGACGGTAAGAGTACCTTGATCGGAAGATTGCTGTACGATACCAAATCGCTGACCGATGATAAATTGGAGGCCATTGAAAAAACATCCAAGCAAAAAGGATATGACTATCTGGATTTTTCCTTGGCTACAGATGGTCTGGTGGCGGAAAGGGAACAGGGGATCACTATAGATGTGGCCCACATCTACTTCTCTACGCCCAATAAGAGTTATATTATAGCGGATACTCCGGGGCATGTGGAGTATACACGGAACATGGTTACCGGCGCTTCTACCTCCCAGGCGGCCATTATTTTGATCGATGCCAGAAAAGGAGTGATAGAACAGACCAACAGACACTTTTTTATCAATAATTTATTGAGGATCAAAGATGTTATCGTAGCCATTAATAAAATGGACTTGGTCGATTATTCCGAAGAAAGATATAATGTGATCAAGGCCGATTTTGAAAAATTGATGAGCAAGCGCGATTACCAGGATCAGAAAATTACCTTTATCCCGGTTAGTGCGCTTAAGGGAGACAATGTGGTTAACAGGTCGGAAAAGATGGCCTGGTATAAGGGACAGACCCTATTGGAGCATTTTGAGGAATTGGATAGAAAGGATATCTATAATATTGGTACCCCGAGGTTTCCGGTGCAGTACGTGATACGTCCCAAGACGGACGAATTCCATGATTTTAGGGGGTTTGCAGGCAAGGTCTATGGTGGTGAACTAAGTGTTGGGGATGAAGTAGTGGTATTGCCATCCATGACCAGATCCAGGATCAAGGACATTTATTTTTACAACAAAAAGTATAAAACGGCAACCCGGCGTTCTTCGGTAACCATTACCTTGGAAGATGAGATCAATGTAAGTAGGGGGGATATGTTGGTGAAGGCAGGTGATCTGCCCACTATAGACAAGCAATTTACGGCAACGGTGTCGTGGATGGATTCGCAGAAATTGACCGTGGGGAGCAAATACGTGGTGCAGCATGGGGTGAATAAGGTTTTGGCCAAGGTAGAGAACATCCACCATAAGATCCATCCGGATTACTCGGGCATCGATACGTCTATCACTGCCTTGGAAATGAACGATATAGCACAGGTTACTTTTAGATTGAACAAGCCTATTTTTTACGATTCCTTCAAGAATCACAGAACCAATGGCTCTTTTATCCTAATCGATAACCAGTCCAATACAACTGCCGGGGTCGGGTTTATAAATTAACCTACCTTCCGCCCCCTGAGGGTCGGAGTTGTTGTCAATTTAACCTATTATTCCTATGGGATAAAGGTTTATGAAGAGTTAATAATCATTTTGAACAAAAAATACAAGTAGCATGCGGACTTTTAGAACAGAAGTGGAAAACCCGATTGTAGAACAGGATATCATAGCACTGGAAGCTAAGATCCGTGAATTTCAAGGAGGTAGTTTGGACGAGGAGAAATTCCGTAGCCTAAGATTGGCAAGGGGAATTTATGGTCAGAGACAGCCCGGGGTCCAAATGATCCGTATCAAATTGCCCTATGGAAAAGTGAGCTCGCAGCAGTTAAGAAGGATATGCGACGTTTCCGAGGAATACTCTACGGGCCGATTACATATTACTACCCGTCAGGATATACAGATCCATTATGTGGACATTAACCGTACGCCGGAATTATGGGCCCAATTGGAACAGGACGATATTACTATCAGGGAAGCTTGCGGAAATACGGTGCGTAACGTAACGGCCAGTGAAACTGCCGGTATTGATGTGAACGAGCCTTTTGATGTTTCGCCATATGCCCATGCACTTTTTCAATACTTTTTAAGAAATCCTATAAGTCAGGAAATGGGCAGGAAGTTTAAGGTTTCCTTTTCGTCATCCGATGAGGATACCGGTCTTTCCTATATGCACGATCTTGGTTTTATAGCCAAAATAGAAAATGGCGTCAGGGGATTTAAAGTTCTTTTGGGAGGAGGATTAGGGTCGCAACCGCGACATGCAGATGTGATTTTTCCCTTTCTTCCCGCGGACAGGATTATTCCGTTAATGGAAGGGGTGGTCCGTGTTTTTGACCGTTTTGGGGAAAGGAAAAGTAGGGCAAAGGCAAGAATGAAATTCCTGATCAAGGATATTGGTCTGGACGGATTTAAGCAATTGTTGGAAGAAGAGCAATTGGCAATACCTTTCCAAACGTATCCAATAGATGCTGATGCCTATCCAAAGGTGAAAATTGCGGGGAATGATGCTCCGGAAGTAACCATTCAGGATCAAAAGACATTTGAGAAATGGAAATCCACCAACCTGGTGCCCCAAAAACAGCAGGGTTATGTTGCCATTGGGGTAAAGGTCTTGTTAGGGGATTTTTATATAGATAAGGCCAGACAATTGGCCGATCTGGTAGAAAAATATGCCGCTGGAGAAATTAGATTGAGCTTACGTCAAAATATATTGATTCCTTACGTTAAGGAATCCTTGATACCCTTCTTTTATCAAGAATTGGAAAAATTGGGATTTGCCGAAGTGGGGTATAATACGGCATTGGACATTACCGCCTGCCCCGGAACGGACACCTGTAATTTGGGGATTGCCAGTAGTACAGGTATTGCCGATGAACTGGAGCGGGTGATCAAGGCAGAATATCCACATTATATAGATAACCCGGATGTGGTCATTAAAATAAGCGGTTGTATGAACGCCTGTGGCCAGCACAATATGGCCAATATCGGTTTTCAGGGAATGTCCGTTAGAACAAAGGATAAATTGGTAGCCCCTGCACTACAGGTACTTCTGGGAGGTGGTAATTTTGGGAATGGAAACGGACGCTTTGCAGATAAAGTAATTAAGATACCCAGTAAGAGGGGCCCGGAATCCTTAAGACTTATATTGAATGATTATGATGCAAACGGCAACGGTAGGCCTTTTGTGGAATATTATGAGGAAAAGGGACAAATGTATTTTTATGATTTTCTGAAGCCTTTATCCGATGTGGATAACCTAACCGCGTCCGATTTTATTGACTGGGGCAACTCTGAAAAATACGAGCAGGCCATTGGTATAGGGGAATGTGCCGGGGTGGTAATAGATCTAATAGCCACTTTGTTGTTCGACAGTGAGGAAAAGATCGAAACGGCAAAACTGAATTTGGAAGAGGGCAAATGGGCGGCCAGTATCTATCATTCCTATTCGTCAATGGTAAATACGGCCAAGGCTTTATTGACTGCCGAAAATACCAAGGTAAATACCCATATCAGTATCATAAAGGATTTTGATGAGCTGTTTGTGGCATCAGGCAAATTTAATTTGGATCAAGGCTTTGAGAAAATGGTACTTCAATTAAATAGGAACGCACCAACTGAAGCCTTTGCAAAATCCTATTTACAGGATGCCGAGAAGTTTTTGTCCAGTGTGGAAGCTTATAGAAAATTGGAATTGACAAACGTGTAATCATGGTCAGTAAGGTAAATAATATGCACGTTGACGCTACAGTGGTATTTCCCGATTCCGATCGGGAAGCCACGGACCTGGGACAGTTGACCGTTGTGGGAGCTGGACCTGGCGATGTGGAGCTGATAACGCTAAAGGCCATAAAGGCCTTGCAGGCGGCAAACGTGGTATTGTACGATGCCTTGGTGGATGTAGCTTTATTGGAGTATGCTCCAAATGCCGAACATATTTTTGTAGGGAAGAGAAAAGGATGCTATGCCTTTCGACAGGAGCAGATAAACGATCTTATTGTTGATAGGGCCAAAACCCATGGACATGTGGTGCGGTTGAAAGGAGGGGACCCCTTTGTCTTTGGCCGAGGGGCGGAAGAAATGGAATATGCGGCCAGTAAAGGTGTAAAAGTGGCCATGGT
>CBFGWQ010000180.1:0-7940 GCA_965652575.1 uncultured Arenibacter sp.
ACCACCTTATGGTGCCGCGTAAATTCAGATCCCAATTCATACCCCAAAAATTGGGAGGGAGATTGTAATGCTTGGGAAATGCCCAAGGCGGTTGCAAGCAGAAAAAAGGGTAGTAGAAGTTTTTTCATTTAAATCCATTGATTTGCCAAGAATCAAATCTAAGGAATATTCCCGATATTGGTTACTTCCGGACGATGCTTGCCAATTTCTTGGATCGATCTAGTGGCACTTGTACGTGGGGTTCAATTTAAAAATATAAATATTAAACTTCTTAACGTATTTTTAGGAACTGAAAAAAGGGATAATTTTATCTTTACCAGTTATTACCAACATTTCTATGGAAGTTGAATGTATACCCTTTAAGAAAACCGGTTATTTTTCCAATTTAATATGCGATTATCTGGATGGAAAGGAAACTTTGTCCCCTTTCTATGGCAGGCCGCCCCAAGTTGAACAGTTTGCCGAACAGATAAGGGCCAGGCAAAATTTTCCGGAAACACATCGTGAAGTTCTGTATTCGGTACTCAAAAATCAATATAGGGCCGTTGATATTTCGGAGAACACCAAGGTAAATATATCACTGCTGAAAGAAGCTTCAACCTTTACAGTGGTAACGGGGCATCAATTAAATTTATTTACGGGGCCATTATATTTTCTGTACAAGATCATTACTACCATAAACTTGACCAAGGAACTGAAGCTGGCCAATCCGGAAAACAATTTTGTGCCCATATATTGGATGGCTACCGAGGATCATGATTTTGACGAAATAAATTACTTTAATTTTAAGGGGAAAAAATTACAATGGAATAAAACGGTTACCGGAGCGGTAGGACCTTTGGCAACCGATGGACTTGAGCCTATCCTGGAGGCCTTGTCCAATGAAATGGGCAATAGTATAAATGCCACTAAGCTTAAGGAGTTGTTTGGTAGGGCGTATATGGGCCATGAAAACCTTACCGATGCCACCCGTTTTTTGGCCAACGAACTTTTTGGGGAGCACGGGCTGGTGATTTTGGACGGGAACAACACGGCATTGAAGCGTTTATTGGTTCCCTATGTAAAGCGCGATCTGTTGGAAAATGCGTCTTATAAAAAGGTCATGGAAACCATAGGGCAATTGCAAGAACTACCGGATAATTATGGTATTCAGGTAAATCCAAGGGAAATCAATTATTTTTATCTGTTGGATGGGGTTCGGGAACGGATTGTGGAACAGGATGGCAGATTTTATGTAAATGATACTAAAATTGAATTTAGTAAGGAGGAGATTTTGAAGGAACTGGAGCATCATCCCGAACGTTTTTCGCCGAATGTGATTACCAGGCCTCTTTACCAAGAGGTGATATTGCCCAATTTGTGCTATATAGGTGGCGGGGGCGAATTGGCATATTGGTTGCAATTGAGGGCGATGTTTACGGAAATGGAGGTGCCCTTTCCCATATTATTGCTCCGTAATTCTGCCTTGGTGATTACTGGGAAGCAGATGGGGAAATTGGAACGAATGAATATTTCCATGGCCGACATATTTTTAGATCAAAGTAGTTTTATCAATAAGAAGATCAGGGAAATATCCAATATTGATATAGATTTTACGCCCCAAAAGAAATATTTGCAAGAGCAGTTCAAGGATCTGTACGACCTGGCCGCCCAAACGGACGCTTCTTTTTTGGGAGCGGTCAAGGCCCAGGAAGTAAAGCAAATAAAGGGCTTGGATAATTTACAGGGAAGATTGCTAAAGGCACAAAAAAAGAAGTTGCAGGACCATGTGGTACGTATGACCGAAATTCAGAACCAACTTTTTCCCAATAAATCACTTCAAGAACGAAACCTTAATTTCTCGGAACTTTATCTGGAGTACGGTGAGCGGTTGATTCCACATTTAATGAAAGCGCTCAAACCACTTTCCGGAGCGTTTTCCATTGTAAAAATGGATTGATCCACTTCCATATTTGTTGCACTGCCCCTACCAAGTACAGGCAAAACGGTATTGATGAAACTGGGGCACATTTTTGTTTTATTTGCCAGGATACAATGGAGAAGGATATTTTCATGATATTGGACTCCATGGCCTAGATGGTTGCTAAAAGGGCTGACTAAAATAGTCCTATGGTACCAAATACTCGTTTTCCCATTGAATACCCACTTTGGAGAACCGGACCCTAATATGATGGGGCCGGGATAATTTTAGATATTCTATTTTGTAGGGTGTTATCTCTACCAGACAGAAATGATTTTCTCCGTTTAAATATTCCATATCATCGGGATCTGTTAAATTACTTCCGGGAGACCGACTTGTGGTATATTGCTTTTTTGCGTAGCTGTCCAGTTTGCCCCAATATTCCTCTTTGGTAGCATCGTCGCCCCTGTAGGTTGCCGTGCCTTCAATCTTTAATTGTAGCAATTTGGTAGGGTGGTATAGGAGTAGGCTTACCCCTTTGTTCTCTTTTATATGTGTAATTTTTTTTGATCGTTTATCGGTATAAAAAGTCAGTTTTAGATTATCGGAAACTTTCCTTAATACAACGGTACGCAAACGGGCAACCCGATCCAGCCCTACCGTGGCAAGTGTAAAATATCGGAAAGGATGGTCTTTCTCCGTGTAACCTTTTTGTAGTTCTTCCCTTATTTCTTCCAAATAATTGGCGGCCATGATAATCTTTTTATGTTTTATAAAGATAAAAATAATTGTTGGGGTAGGGTGTTTCCCTTTTCGGTTGTTATAGCTGTAAATTGCTATGAATTTGAAAATATTTTCCTGCGAAATTGTGAGCAGTAATAATTAGTTGATTGGTTTAGGTTGGTTTTGATTAGTAAGCCCGGTTGGTTACCGGGCTTTTTTTGTCCTAAATGCAAAAATCTTTGCCATAGCACTAAAATTTCACCCTGTACAAATCCGATCGTCGGTTATTTTGATCGATTATTTTTTCCGATTAGGTTAAAGTAGCCACTATTTAAAAGGCGGTATCGGTAAAAAACGAATGCAATATCTTTCTGTTTATAAGTTTTGTGATTATTATCCCTTAAAGATACTTTTTCAAAAATTTCAAATTACTATTTTTGCCCATGCAAAATAACGTCCTCATATTAGATTTTGGTTCCCAATATACGCAGCTCATCGCCAGAAGGGTCAGGGAACTCAATATTTTCTGCGAAATAAAACCGTACAACCATCTGCCCGAAGATTTATCGGAATACAGGGCAGTAATTCTTTCCGGGTCGCCGTTTTCGGTTAGGGGGGATGATGCGCCACATCCCGATCTGTCCCAAATAAAGGGGAAAAAGCCTTTGTTGGCGGTTTGTTACGGTGCCCAATATTTGGCGCACTTTAACGGCGGCAATGTAGCTCCTTCCAATACCCGTGAATACGGCAGGGCAAAATTGTCCTTTATAGATCACAGTGAACCTTTCTTTGAAGGGATTTCCGAAGGTAGCCAGGTTTGGATGAGCCATAGCGATACCATAAAGGAATTGCCCCGGGGCGCCATTAAATTGGCAAGTACCCATGATGTGGAAAATGCGGCCTATAGGCTAAAAGGGGAAGATACCTATGCCATACAATTTCACCCGGAAGTATACCATACTACGGACGGGAAAAAATTGTTGGAAAACTTTCTGGTCCATATAGCCGGGGTAGCCCAAACGTGGACACCGGATTCCTTTGTGGAAACTACCGTTGCGGAATTGAAAACTAAAATTGGCGACGAAAAGGTAATTCTTGGCCTGTCCGGAGGAGTGGATTCCACGGTGGCGGCAGTCTTGTTGCACAAGGCGATCGGAAAGCATTTGCACTGTATTTTTGTTAATAACGGACTGTTGCGGAAAAATGAATTCCAATCGGTATTGGACCAATATAAAGGAATGGGCCTAAATGTGAAGGGCGTTGATGCTTCGGCACGTTTTTTGGACGGTTTGGAAGGGGAAAGTGATCCGGAGAAAAAAAGAAAGACCATAGGTAGGGTATTTATAGAGGTATTTGATGATGAATCCCACTTGGTGGAGGATGCCAAATGGCTGGCCCAGGGAACCATATATCCCGATGTTATAGAGTCGGTCTCGGCCACTGGAGGTCCGTCGGCGACCATCAAGAGCCATCATAATGTTGGTGGATTGCCCGATTATATGAAATTGAAGATAGTGGAGCCCTTGCGAATGTTGTTTAAGGATGAAGTTAGGCGTGTAGGGGCCAGTTTGGGAATAAATAAGGAACTGTTGGGTAGACATCCGTTTCCGGGTCCTGGCTTGGCCATACGTATCCTTGGGGATATTACCCGGGAGAAAGTGGCTATTTTACAGGAAGTGGATGCCATTTTTATCAATGGGTTGAAGGAATGGGGACTTTATGATAAGGTGTGGCAAGCGGGAGCCATGCTTCTGCCGGTCAATAGTGTAGGGGTAATGGGAGATGAACGGACCTACGAAAAATGTGTAGCATTAAGAGCGGTGGAAAGTACGGACGGGATGACGGCGGATTGGGTCAATCTGCCCTATGAGTTCTTGCAAAAAACCTCTAACGACATTATAAATAAGGTTAGGGGCGTAAATAGGGTGGTTTATGATATTAGTTCCAAACCGCCGGCAACCATTGAATGGGAATAATTTAATGGCAGAACACATAGATTTTAAATTCCTTGCTGTGCAATAATTTTTAATTTTTATTATAACATTGTTGTGTTTATGTTCGTTCTCCATGGTGTACTTGGCTTAATTTAAATAGAACAAATAAAATCTATACTTGTGAAAATATTTAGAAAAGTAGTATTGACAACATTTTTGTTCATGTTGGTGGGCATCAATGCCATTGCGCAAAAGTTCACCACCCACTCTGTTAAAGCAGGGGAAACCTTGGAAAGTATCTCAAAAAGATACAACGTTAGCGAGCAGGGGATATTAAATTACAATAAGGAGTTAAAAAAAGGCCAGGCCTTAAGGGCCAATACCATATTGGTGATACCATCGTCCAACGCTGTGGCTGTAAAAAAAGATAGTGTTTCGGAGGTAAACACTTTATTGCAGGCCTTGCAGAATGACGCGTCCGGTACTCAAGAACGGGAACCTATTGGCTACACATCACATAGGACCAAAAGAAAGGAAACTTTGTTCGGTATTTCCAAACAGTACAATGTCTCTGAGGACGATCTTAAACGGTACAATACGGAGCTGTATTCCGTTCAACTGAAAAAAGGTATGATTCTCAAGATACCCAAATACAAAAGGATAGACCCTTCCCAAAAAGCATATATTGAAGAAAATTACGAAATCTATACCGTACAACCCAAGGAAACACGTTGGAGTATAGCCAATAAGTATGGGATCACTATTGATAGTTTATTGGCCTTAAACCCAAAATTGTCCAAAATAACCGATTACCTGTCTTCGGGGCAGGAGCTTCTATTGCCTAAGATATTGGGGAGCTCCATACACGATCAGGAAACCCAATTGTACAATTCCTATACCGTTCCGGCCAAACAGACTTTTTATAGTTTGGAGAAAAAATTTGGATTGACCGCCAACGAAATTATAGCCTTGAACCCTGAAATTAAAGAGAGGGGAGGGCTAAAGGAAGGGATGGTTCTTAGGATACCGGTGAAAAAGATGGAGACCGGAGAGGTCAATATTGAGAATTATAATTTTTATGAGGTGAAACCAAAGCAGACCGAGTTTTCATTGACCCGTAAATTTGGTGTTACCTATAAGGAATTATTGGAGCTTAATCCGGAGTTAAAGGATGGGTTAAAGGCGGGTATGGTCTTGAAACTGCCCAAGGCCCAGAAAGGAAATTTTGATGTGAAAAATGCGCTGATCCTGGATAAGATCAACCTAAGGGATAGTATCAATACGTTAAATCGACCAAAATTGGTGTTTCTTTTGCCATTTAGATTGGATAGGTTGGATTTAAACAATGATGCATCCACCAAAAGTGCCATTGAGAACAGAAAGGACGTAAAATATAGTTTGGGACTTTATTCCGGGGCAATGGTTGCTTTGGATTCGATAGCCAAACTGGGAGTTTCCGTAGATGTTAAGACCTATGACACCCAATTGGACATGAATCGTACCAAGGGTATATTGCAAAGGGAAAATTTAATCGGGGTATCCGCAATTTTTGGTCCTTTGGAGGCCCAATCCCTAAAAGAGGTTGCGCTGCAGGCCTCGGAGTACGGAGTGCCCGTAGTGGCACCCTTAACGGATAGGAGCGATTTGAGTTTGAACAATGTGTTTTTTGCCCTTCCTTCAGAAAAGGTGTTGGAAGAACATATGTTGGACTATGTTGAAGAATTGAGGACCAAGGAAAACGTAATCATCATTGCGGATCAAAAGAACAAACCTGTCGAATCTACTTTGTTGATGAAGTTCCCCGGGGCTAAAATAGTGGCCCTAAAGGAGGACCGAACGGTAGATATCGAGAAAATCTCCAAGCTACTTTCCGCGGAGACCGAGAATTGGGTGTTCTTGGAGACGGACCAGGCCAATGTGGTATATCATGTAGGTTCCTTGCTTAATTCGTTGATAAGTAAAGAGGTGGGTATACGTCTTTTTACCACCGACAAGAACAAGGCTTTTGATAGTGAGGTGGTTTCCTATTCCCATCTTTCCAATTTGAAGTTTACCTATCCTTCGGCTTCCCGTGAAATCGGGGAGAACGGTTTTGCAAAATTGTACAGAGCGAAATATGGCGCGGACCCGGATGCATATGCGGTTAGGGGCTTTGACCTTACTTACGACCTACTTTTGAAATTGGCCTATAAAAATGATCTGGTGAATGCTTCCAAACTGGTTGGGGAGACCGAATATGTAGGTAATAAATTTAATTTTAACAAAGATATCTCTTCCGGGTATTACAATAGGGCCTCCTACATTCTCGGATATGAGAATATGAATATTGTTGAACTAAAGGATTGATTCCAATGACCTCAAAAGTAACATATACCGGTAATCTCAGAACAAGTTGTGAGCATATCAGGTCCGGCAATTCCTTTATTACGGACGCGCCGTTGGACAATCATGGCCTGGGACAGGCATTTTCCCCAACGGATACCGTTGCCACGGGCCTGGCCAGTTGTATGTTTTCCGTTATGGGAATAAAGGCCAGGGGACTGGAGTTGGATTTGGAAAATTCCACTGCCGAAGTTATAAAGCATATGGCGGCCGATCCAAGACGGATTTCCAGGATCGATGTTAAATTTAACCTTCCTAGGATAATTTCGGATAAGCACAGAAAAATTTTGGAGCATACGGCCCGTACCTGTCCGGTACATTACAGTTTGCATCCGGATATAGAAAGGAATATCACTTTCCAGTGGGACCTCTAAAGAAAGTAGTATTGCTTTTTATATGGGGTATGCTCCATATGGGCCATGGTCAGGAGGAAGAGGTGATATTATGGACCCCTGCAAGGAAATTGTCCTGGTCCGATTTTAAGGGAAGACCATCCGCTAATTCGGGTGCCGCTGCCATTACGGCCAGTGGTATTACCTACAGTTTTTCCGCACAGGGAACCAATGATAAAATGGAACTCGATTTCAAGGTGGATACGTATTTTTATCCGGAGAAATCATGGTACAAACCTAAATTGGCCGATCCGGCCATTTTGGGACATGAGCAATTGCATTTTGATATAGCGGAAGTGTTTGCCAGAAAATTGAGGCGAATTTTGGCCGAGACCCAATTCAGCGACAATGCTAAGTATGAGGTAAAGGAAATATACCGGAATATACTTCGTGAACTAAACCACTATCAGAACCAATATGATTCTGAGACCAACTTTTCCAGGGATACGGTGCAGCAACGGTTATGGAATAAGAAGATCGGAAAGGTCCTGAACGATTAGATGCTAGATGTGAGAATTGAGATTCTGGACATTATACACTATCAGGTATTTTGTGACAAACTTTGAACCTATCAACTTCTATCCCTTCCATCTTCTCCTCCTTGGGAGG
>CBFGWQ010000181.1:0-7937 GCA_965652575.1 uncultured Arenibacter sp.
CATTTACCATCGGAATCGGAAATGGCCGTTTTGGATCTATCCAAATTATAAACAATTACATTGGGAATAGGCTGATGGTCCCCTTGGTCCAAAATCACAATTTCCTGCCCCAATGCACTTCTTACTATTAGGAGGGTAACTATGAAAACTATCTTTTGCATATCAGCCAAAAACTTCATTCAACACAGCCAACGACTTTGGTTTTCTAAATCCCTGCAAATGTAATTCATAATAAAGGACCAGATTTCCCAAGAGCTCCCGACGGTTCTTTTTGTTGAGTTTAACAGAATGTAGTGCATCAAAATTTATGCCCAAAAGCTTTTTAAAGTGCTTTAAATTCTCCCCTTCCAAGATTGGATTTAAGGAGGGCGATTTTGTAAACTCGCCCTCCAAAAGATCAAAGTACGAATAATCCATATTATTGGTGTCCGGGTAAAAACCAAAATACTTGGTCAATGACAGTAAAAAATAGAGATGAAAGTTAGCAAATTCATCATGGGCATCCAACCACTGCAAGGCCGCTTCAATAAAATGGAACAGACTTTCATTGGCCTCTTCCTCGTGAATACTGTTGCCCAACATTTCTGCCAAAAAAAATGTTAGGGCATTCTTGGCAATATCCGTGTGTAGCGACTGGTAATGATACCCTACCTTGGCTTCGGTAATACTTTCCAAGGTTCCCTTGTTCTTATGGGAAACGATCAGATCCAATTGGAGCAAAGGTTGAAAATAAGCTGTTTTTAACTTCCCTTTTTTTGAGGCAAGGATCCCCCTCAACATATAGGATTTTATTCCGTCCGATAAGGTAAATATTCGGACAATTAAACTGGTATCCCCATATTTTATGGACGTTAAAACAATTCCCTTGGTAGCAACCTGCATTACGAATAGTTCTTGGCACAAAGATAATACAAAGAGACCCTTATGGTAATGAAAACCGTAAGGGTCTTGAAAATCACTTCAATTTCAATTCCAAATATGTGGCCCTATTAAACTTTAGATCACTCCCTGGGCCAACATGGCGTCTGCCACTTTTACGAACCCGGCAATATTTGCCCCCTTAACATAGTTGCAATACCCATCTTCTTCCATGCCATATTCTATACATGAATCATGAATATCCTTCATTATTTTTTGAAGCCGTTCATCTACTTCTTCCCGGGTCCAACTAATACGCAATGAATTCTGTGACATTTCCAAACCTGAGGTGGCCACCCCACCGGCATTGGATGCCTTTCCCGGGGCAAATAGTATTCTGGCCTCATGGAAGGCGTGTATTGCTTCAGGGGTCGATGGCATATTGGCTCCTTCGGCCACACAGATACATCCGTTTTTCAGCAAGGTCTTGGCATCTTTCCCATCCAACTCATTTTGGGTTGCACATGGCAGGGCTATAGCACATGGCACCTCCCAAGGAGTCTTTCCTTCATGGAATTCCGCAGCTGTATACTTCTTCAGATAATCTGATATTCTTCCGCGTCTTTTGTTTTTGATATCCATAACGAAGGCCAGTTTTTCCCCATCAATGCCATCACCGTCGTAGATATAACCGCTAGAGTCCGAAAGGGTAACCACCTTGCCCCCCAATTGAACCACTTTTTCGGCAGCGTATTGCGCTACATTGCCCGATCCGGAAATTACTACGGTCTTGCCCTGAACATCATCCCCTTTGGATTGCAACATACTTTGGGCAAAATAAACGGTACCATATCCTGTAGCCTCCGGTCTTATTTTTGACCCGCCCCAGGAAAGACCCTTCCCGGTCAATACCCCTGTAAATTCATTTCTGATCTTTTTATACATCCCGAACAGAAACCCTATTTCCCTTGCGCCAACACCTATATCACCCGCAGGAACGTCCGTATTGGGCCCAATGTGCCTACAAAGCTCCGTCATGAACGCGTGACAAAAACGCATTACCTCATCATCCGATTTTCCTTTTGGATCAAAATCGGACCCTCCTTTTCCACCACCCATAGGCAGGGTTGTAAGGCTATTTTTGAAAACCTGCTCAAAAGCCAGGAATTTTAGAACACTTGCATTTACGGTAGGGTGAAACCTTAGCCCCCCTTTATAAGGACCAATGGCAGAATTCATTTGAATCCTATAACCCCTGTTTACATGTATTTCACCATCATCGTCCACCCAGGAAACCCTAAAGGAAATTAACCTTTCGGGCTCCACCATTCTTAATAATATACTCTTTCCTTTGTAGATTTCATGATTACTAATATAGGGAATAACTGTTTCAGCCACTTCCTGCACCGCTTGTATGAATTCCGGTTCATGGCTATTGCGCCCTTTTACCTCATCCATAAAAGCTTTTATCTTGTCTTCCATAAATCTGATATATTGCTAATTGTTGATAAATATTGAGTTTGGCGGCAAAATTATATTATTTATATAATTAATCCCTTATTTTTTTAAAAATATGATAAATTATTTATTCTATTGCCTGACGCAGGTCCTCAATTAAATCTTCGCTGTCCTCTATGCCCACACTAAGTCTGATCAGGGCATCTACCACTCCGCTTTTTTCCCTTTCCGCCTTCGGTATACTGGCATGGGTCATACTGGCCGGATGACCTGCCAAACTTTCCACCCCTCCCAGGGATTCTGCAAGGGTAAACAACTTTAAATTTTCAACGATCTTAATGGCATCTTGGTAATTTCCCCCTTTTGGAACAAAGGAGATCATGCCCCCAAAATCCTTCATTTGATCCTTTGCCACCTCGTGATTGGGGTGGTCCGGAAATCCTGGCCAAAATACCTTTTCAATTTTTGGGTGATCGGCCAAATATGCCGCCACAGCTCTCCCGTTTTCGCAATGTCTCTGCATCCTTACGTGCAGGGTCTTTATTCCCCTAAGCACCAAAAAGCTGTCCATAGGTCCGCATACGGCACCGCTTGCATTTTGAATAAAATACAATTGGTCCGCCAACCCTCTATCCTTTACTACCAAGGCTCCCAATACAACATCGCTATGCCCGCCCAGGTATTTTGTGGCCGAGTGCATTACAATGTCGGCCCCCAAATCCAAAGGCAGTTGCAGATAAGGGGTTGCAAAAGTGTTGTCCACGGCAAATAGGATATTATGTTTTCTTGCCAATTGGGAAACCGATTTAATATCAATAATATTCATCATTGGATTGGTAGGGGTCTCTACCCAGATAAGCTTGGTATTTGCACTAATGTGTTTCGCTATTTCCGCAGTATCCTGCATCGTAACAAAATGGAAAACGATACCGAACCTTTCAAAGATCGTTTTGAAAATCCGATAACTTCCCCCGTACAGGTCACTGGTAGCAATAACCTCGTCCCCGGGGCCCAATAATTTAATAACCGCATCAATAGCCGCCAATCCACTGCCAAAGGCCAATCCATAATTCCCGTTTTCAATACTGGCCAAGGAATTTTCAAGTGCCGTCCGTGTTGGATTTGCACTTCTGGAATATTCATATCCCCTATGTCCGCCCGGCGTATTTTGGGCGTAGGTAGAGGTCTGGTAGATAGGGGGCATAACTGCCCCATAGGCCTCGTCCGGGGTCTGCCCCCCATGTATGGTCCTGCTATTGAATTTTAATCGTATCTTGCCCATATCCAAATTTCTATACACAAAGGTACCTTTATCTTTTTGGGAACACAATGATATTGTAGCTTTGTAACTATCAAAAATAATCGCTTTAATGAAAATTAGATTCACCTATTTGTTGATCGTTTTATTATTATGGAATTGTGAAAAAGATCATCGGCTCACATTTGAACCCCTTGATATTATAACGGAAAATTGTACTAATTGTCCAAAGGTAACTATCCATGTTCCCAGAGCCATGGATGAAGGACCAATAAGCGGTATCATAAACAATTCGGTGAAAGAAGAGGTCATATCCCTGCTTATTTATGATGATGAAGTAGAAGCTGCCACTATAGAAGAAGCCATACAATCCTTTAAGAACGGATATTTGGAATTAAAAAAAATGTATCCCGATGAACCAGTGGGTTGGGAAGCCGATATTGAAGGAAAAGTAACCTATGAGGATAAAAACATACTGACCATCCAGATCAATTCCTATTCCTTTACAGGTGGGGCCCACGGTTTTTCATCCACCCGATTTTTAAATTTTGATAAGACAAAGGGATTGGAAATGGAAAATATGGAATTCTTTAGGGATCCTTTGGAATTTCAAAGATTTGCCGAGGGCAAATTCAGGGACCAAGAAAAAATTCCGGCTACCGCCTCCATAAATGCCACTGGGTTTATGTTCGAGAACGATGAATTTTACCTACCGGAAAATATTGGATTTACCCAAGAAGGCCTACAGTTGTTATACGAACAATATGAAGTGGCCTCCTATGCGGAGGGCCCCATTGTTTTAACCTTGACATACCAGGAATTGGAGCCCTACCTAAAATTTAAAAGAGAATCATAAGGCTACCACCTTCAGCAAGGATAAAATGGCCCCAAGATGAAGGCCTTCGTGATATAGGTTGAAAATAATGGCATCATCCACCGAGCTCAAAGTAACATTGGCACTTGTAGTGTATTCGGTATATCCGTTGAACAGTCCTTTCCTATAGTCCTCTTGCATCCTTTCAACTGTGGACAATAATAAATTCGCCACTTGTTCCATCTCCTCTTCCGTGGCGGTACCATCCGGTATGCTGCCCTTTTTATATTTTTCCACCAAATCCCCTTTCACCTGCATGGGCTGTCCCCCAAGCTTATAAACCAATAGCTGTTGTGTTACAACAACATGGGCAATATTCCACCAAATATTGTTGCGGAAACCTTGGGGAATTTGTAAGAGGTCCTCCTTTGGAGTCTCCTTTAAAAATTTATATAGTTTTTTTCTGTTTTGAAGCGTTACATCGAATACTTTTTCCATGGTGGCCATTTTTTCAATTATTATTTGTTTACAATCGCTGCCAAAAATAGTACAATTCAATGTAATTGGGTTTCTTTGCAGAACGAAACTATAAGGAGGAACCGATAAATTGAAACCGAATGAAAAAGATATTTCACCTAAGTACCTGTGATACCTGCCAAAGGATTTTGAAAGAGTTGGAGCCACCCGGCAATTTTACACTACAGGACATTAAAACGGAAGCCATTACACCGGAACAATTGGAAAATATGGCGAATTTGTCCGGGAGCTATGAAAGTTTGTTCAGCAAGCGTGCGCGACTTTATAAAGAACGAAATTTGAAGGAACAAAAACTAACGGAAGCAGACTACAAGGCCCTGATCCTTGAACACTACACCTTTTTAAAACGTCCGGTCATTATTATGGGCAACGATATTTTTGTAGGGAATAGCAAGGCCGTGGTGGCTGCTGCCAAAGCAAAAATAAATTCGTGAACAAACGAACCCTTGCTATACTGGCCGCCCTGGGTGCCACTACTATTTATGGCCTAAACCACACTATTGCCAAGGGAGTGATGCCTACCTACGTAAAACCATTTGGATTTATTTTCCTTAGGCTTTTAGGGGCGACCCTTCTTTTCTGGGGCGTTTCCATTTTTGGTCCAAAAGAAAAACTGGAACGGCAGGATTGGGGAAGATTATTGGTTTGTGCCTTCTTTGGAATGGGCATCAATATGTTATCCTTCTTTAAGGGACTGGACCTTTCAACCCCTATCAATAGCGCAGTGCTAATAACCATTACCCCAATACTTGTTGTAATCTTATCAGCTTTATTTATCAAGGAAAAAATTACCCTTAGGCGGGGAATAGGTGTTTTTTTGGGTTTGATAGGAGCACTCGCGTTAATTTTGTTCGGTGCCGAAATTAGACGGGATGCCAGCAATATACCCTTGGGAAACCTACTGTTCATAGTAAATGCCAGTTCTTATGGGCTGTACCTTATATTGGTAAAAAAACTGCTCGAAAAGTACCACCCTTTCACCCTTATGAAATGGATGTTCTTGGTAGGGCTCATAATAACCCTTCCCTTAACTTATTCCCAATTCATGGAAATCCAATGGGGCCAGCTTCCTGCGGAAGCTCTAGGAGCCATCGCTTTTGTCATCATTGGAACAACCTTTTTAACCTATTTGTTCAATGTTTTTGCCCTCACCCAATTAAAAGCTTCTACGGTAGGGGTTTTTATGTACTTACAACCTTTGATAGGAATCATCTTTGCTATAATTACCGGAAAGGACCATCTTACCTTAATAAAGTTTACTGCAATAATTTTGGTGTTGATAGGCGTGTACCTGGTTAGCAAACAAGTTAGGCCAAGTCCTTAGGCCTCACCGCAAACTTACGGGTATCCTCTTTGGTCAGCACCTTAAATCCGTCTCCCTTTGGAGCCTTGTTAAAGGCCGACAGGAACTCAATACCCAGACCTATCAAACTCCTTGTCCTTAAATCTATCCAAGCCCCCATAATTTGGCAGTGGGCAAAATTCCTACCATCCCCATCGTAAAAATTATGATGGAACTCAAAGAACATTCCGTCCTCACTTAGTCCCACCAACTCCAAGGAGACCCTTACCGGTTTCCCTAAAAATGCCTCTTTAAAATAATAAATATGTTCATGGAATACCACTGGTCCCATATTGTTCCGGGACATCGTCTTTTGGTCAAATCCCAGCTCCAGCAAAAAAGACATCCTGGTGTGGCTCATAAAATTTAAATAGGCGGAATTGGCCATATGACGATTGGCATCTACATCGCTCCACCGAATTTCGAATTCTTTTAAATACATCCTTTTTATTTAGTACATTTGAATTATTATGCATGCATAATAATTCAAATGTACCATTTTTTATAAAATTTTGGATATTTTAGTTATCCAACTTTTTCAAATGCTTTAAATCCATCATCAATATGAGCAAAAAATCCGCTTTCATAAATGAGCTGGCATTACCTGTGGTAGCCGCACCCATGTTTCTTATATCCGGTCCTGAATTGGTCATTGAATGTTGTAAAAACGGAATAGTTGGCACTTTCCCTGCGTTAAATCAGCGTACCACGGAAGGTTTTGAGGATTGGTTGGTAGAAATTAAAACCCAACTAAAGAAATATGAGGAAGAAACCGGAAAAAAAGTCGCGCCCTATGGGGTAAATTTAATTGTACACCCTACCAATCCCAGATTGGAAGCCGATTTAAAAGTTTGTATAAAGCATAAAGTGCCTTTAATAATTACCTCCTTGGGGGCTGTGGCACAGGTAGTCGACGCCATACATAGTTACGGCGGACTTGTCTTTCACGATATCGTTAAAAAAAGACATGCGGAAAAAGCTGCCGAGGCCGGAGTGGACGGGTTAATTTTGGTTGCCGCCGGAGCCGGGGGACACGCCGGTACGATAAACCCGATGCCCTTGGTTGCGGAAATAAAAAAATTCTACGATAAAACCATTTTACTCTCCGGCTGTATCAGTACCGGAAGGGATATTGCCTCGGCCATGCAGATGGGAGCTGATCTGGCCTATATGGGCACGCGATTCATAAATACCAATGAAAGTAAAGCCTCGGAGGAATATAGGCAAATGATCATCAAGTCCGGGGCCAGCGATGTAGTCTATACTGCCGCAATATCGGGCGTACATGCCAATTTTTTGGGAGCCAGCCTTAAGGCGGCCGGAATTACGGAAGAAGATTTGAAAAGAGACAGAAAGATAGATTTTGGGAAAGAGCTGAATACGGAGGCCAAGGCATGGAAAACCATTTGGTCTGCCGGACAAGGAGTTACAGCTATAGACAATGTAGAATCTGTCTCAGAATTGGTCACAAACCTAAAATCCGAATTTAAATCGGCCATTGAAGATCAGATCAAAATTTTGGATATTTATCCTAAATAACGTGAGTTCGATTTAAAATGAAGTTCTAATAGTAGATTATCAATTATTCAAATTAGTGTTTCTGTCCCCTCAAGGTTTTTTTGACAATTATATCTTTAAATTGAGGTCTCTCCCGATAGCTATCGGGATCC
>CBFGWQ010000182.1:0-7895 GCA_965652575.1 uncultured Arenibacter sp.
TTACGAATTGTCCCATTTTTTTTGGAGTGATTTTGGCCATTCTTGCCACAATGTACAACGCATTCAATTGGAATGTGCAAGCTTCATATTCTTTACCTTCCCTATCCTGCACAAAGCTTGATACCATTAGGCCGCAAGGGGTATAGACTTCCTCAATAATAGTAGATAAACACTTCATTTTTATAGCTTGCCTTAAAGTAAGGCCCATTTGGCAAACACTTTTAAATACTAAATATTGTTTTCTGCCAACCTGATCCTTTCGGCCTCCCAACCATGGTCCACGTATTCCCAGGAAAAATCATTTCCATTTATTTTAACCCTAACAAAACCTTCCTTGGTATTGTGCCTTCTTCCTTTCCATCCGTTGCCTGCAATGGAGCCTCCCGTTAAGAAATGAAACCGGTCGTTGATGAATCCGTATTCCTTCCAATGGATATGGCCTTGTAAAACAAGTTTTAAATTATGGTCTTCCAATATATTAAATACATCGGAGGCATTGTTGACCGTTCTACTGCCTTCACTGCCATTTAATTGGGAATAGGTACATATCATGGGGATATGGGTGGTAATGATAATGGGGGTACTTTTTTCCACTTTGGCAATGTCGGCCTTTAGCCATTCCAACTGTTTTTCGTGAAAAATGCCCTTATACCTTTTGTTTTCGGTTACGTCCAAGGAGTTCAAGGTAATAAAATGCCAGCCCTTATGATCAAAAGAATAGTAAGTATCCCCAAAATGTCGCTCCCACATGCCATATTTATAATCGGGGTGATCTTCGGATTCCGGACTTTCCCCATAGATGGCAAACAGATCGTGATTGCCGATGCAGTTATGGACCGGCATATTGAAGCCTTTGCACATATTTTTATAGAGTAGGAACAACGATTCACTTTGGTCATAATTGCCGCGCATGCAATCATATACCAGGTCGCCTCCCGTAATCACAAAATCCGGGTTCAATGCATTTACCTTATCTATGGCCATTTGAAACCCTTTGGGCGCATTCATTTCCGGTTTTATATGTATATCCGTTAGGAATGCAAACTCAAAAGAGTCTTCATTTTCTTCTGTTGTTTTGTTTCCTTTGGAATTTTTACAGGAAATCTGTGCAAACGGTATGGCAGCCACCGCTAAACCGGATTGAAGCAAAAACTTTCTTCTACCGCCCATGTTCTTCTTTTCGTCCTGCATGATCTACTTTTTATTTAATTCATCCTGGTTAATAATCCAAATCTCTGAAACTTGGGATCCCCGTTCCCCCTCGCCACAACTCCATTCCAGTTCCAGTATTCCATCCTTTAAGGCATGGGCCGGAACCGGAAATTCATAGATGGGCCGGTCTCCGGTGGTGATAAAGTCGTGTACCATTATCTGCTCTGCCATCAATTTGATTTTTGAACGAAAACGCCCTGTATAACCTACTCTGATCAAATAGGAGCCATTGGGGTCCAAATTTGGGTAGACCATTTTTAAAGGTTCGTCATATAAGGCCGTAACCTGGCTCATCCATGACAATGGCGTAGTATGTCCGTCAAAACCTACGGCCGTTATCTCATGTACCCATTCCTCACCTCTTAGACCGACCCCAAAACCGACCCTTGGGGATTTTAATCCCCCCGGATCTTCTTCGTAGCTATAATTGGATACCACCCTGTTCCAACTTCTTGATATCCCAAAATTGTCATAATATCCGCCCGGCCCCGGGTTGTTACGGTTCAACAAACCGGCTATTGCATCCAATTTATCCATTTCATTTCCATTTTTTTCGATAATGGAAAGCTGGTCCAAAAGCCATGGACCATCGTTCAGTGGTACATCAATATTGTCTATGAAATTACCACGGCCACCGGCGGCAAAATGCTTTTCTACCGTTAATTGTGCGCCTATACTTTTAAACAGGTCATCGGCCAAGGAATAGCATCTGTTTTTCCACTCGGGCATAACAGGCTGCAGCTTCGCCCTATATAAAACGGTTTTGGCTTCTTCCATTGCTTTTATAGGCCCCAACGTTTTGGCATCGGATAAAATTTCCCTGGCCTTCTGTTCCAATTCGGTCTCATAAACCAATCTTCTATACTGATAGGCATCGAAATAGGCCCTTATGAGCCCCATTTGAAAACGGAAATTACTTAAGACCTCCTTAGATGCATTCACTTCCAGATCCTGCCACTGCTGCAAGGTCCTTAGTACTCCATCATTGGCAAGTAAAGGACCTTGAAGGTTTGTTTCCAGGGCCATTAAACCTTGGGAAACGGACTCTGTATATTGGGGACCGATAAAGTAGCGTGCATAATCCCGTAAGGTTTCCATAACGGGTGTTTCCGGATCCCAATCCTGATCGCTCCAGATTATTTTATTAACATCGTCATTGGTGCCTTCGGAATAGCTAATACTGCCCTGTGCATATTGATCAAAGGCATTATGGATCATTTTCTGGTCATTGGGCCTTGGATTAATGCACTCCCTTCCCAGGGTAATGGCATAGGCCAAATCCCAATGTGGTATAGGGTATTGACTGCTTAGGCTATGGGTTATATCCGGGTACCTCCGTATCGGTATTCCCGGATTGAGCTGCTCCCTTATTTCTTTGAGGGGCGTTTTTATCCATGGGCCAAATACGACTCCCCCAAGCCAGGGATACTCTTTGTTGACATGTTCGTAAAAGGCATCGAACCAAGCTTTGGTAGGTCTAAAAACCTGGGGGGAGACCCATATTTTGGCCTTGGGATGATATTCGTGCAATATCTCCGCTTCCTTGGCAAGCCAGTTGAACAAATCGTCCGGCTCCAGATCCCCGGGATCACCGCCTGGAACAAATAGGGCATCCAATCTCGGTAAGGCTTTGAATACCTTACGGCGCTCATCGATTTCCACTTGAAGCGAATCCGGATGGCTATAGTCCGAACCCATATTGGGATACCACATCCAAACATCCATACCATAGCGGTCACAGATTTTGGATTGTTCGGCAATCATTTCAATAGCAGGAAGCTTCATATGGACATTGGTGAAATCATCATCGGTACGGGGAGGCAATATCTCAATACTATTGGCACCAAAAATGGCCAGATCCCTTATATAACCATCAAATTGCTCCACTGAAAAAGCATCATAGGAATTGGTCTTTGGCCGGTAGCCCAATTGATGGCCCCGTATGGGAAAGGCCGGACTGGAAGCAATGCTTAAGCCAGAAGGCACTAAAACTTGTCCCTGGGACATTTCCAATTTTCTCAAAAGCTTTCCAACCCCGTAGAGTACGCCCCTGGAATCATGGCCTACCACCAAAACCACCTTATCCTTGGGCAGCACTACTATTTTATATCCCTCTGTACCGGTTGCCGACATAGTGCCCAGAAGATGCTGGTATTCCGCTGGAAGCTTATTTAAATTCCCTTCAAGTCCTATAACTATAATATTTTGTGGCTGCTTGGGAAATTTGTGCTCACGACCGATAAGGATACCGCTCCTTTTCCCTATTTCTTCTTGAAGTATAGAAATGGCGTTCTGTACAAGGGGATCTTTCTTCTCGGAACAGATAATTTTGGCCTTGCCCAAATCCGTCATTTGTCCATGAAGGATAGGTGGGCAAAGTCCGATTATAAAAACCGAAATGAAAAACATTTTAAATATATTATTCATATAAAATACATTAATTAACTCATTGTTAATTTATTAATACACATAAATTTGATAGTGATCAAATAGTAAATTCGCTGTCCCCGGATAAATTTCGACCATCTCCCACGGCACTTTTAATACTATTCATGTCCTCGGAAAGTTTCTGGCCAAAAAGTCTCAGGTCGGAACTGTGCAATACAATATTGGCCCCTTCCCTTATCCATTTTATCTGATAATTTGGATGGGCGGGAAAATGTATTCCGGCAGCAATACCTTTACTTCTTGCCCTTTTTATGATTTTCCTTACCGTATTTTCAAAATCAGGATGGTCATATTGTTCGGGTAAACCCATATTTATCGAAAGATCATGTGGCCCTATTACAATACCATCCAATCCCGGGACATCCAATAGTTCATCCAAACGCTCCACGGCAATGGTACTTTCAATGTTTATTAAACATAGGCTTCCTTCATTAAATTGCTCCAGATAGGTTTTCAATTCTGCGGATAATTCTTCCCCACCCCTCAGTACACTTTGCAGTCGCTCGCCTTTCAACGGCCTATACTTGGTGGCCCCTACCATTTGTTGTACCTGTTCCCTATCTTCAACATAGGGTGCAAGTACCCCCACGGCACCGGCATCTTTGGCCATACAGGCCGCATAAGGGTCGGGGCTGGGGATACGGACAATAGGGGACAATCCGTAGGCACTATATATCTGACATAAAAAAGTGAGTTCCGTCCTGTCCATAGGAATATGTTCCGTGTCCAGAAAAACAAAATCCAATCCACTGCTTTTTACCACCTTGGACCAAATAGGCGAGGTAGATAAAATACATGTCCCATAGATATTTTGGTTATTGCTTAATTTTCTTTTAAGGTTCATCGGCATCGGCTATTATATAGAGGTTATTTATAATGGAGATCGAATTATTTATTCACAACGTTAATCGGGCTGCCCTTTAAATAGGCATCCAAATTTTCAAGGGCAGTGTCCAACAACCTCTTTCTGGATTCCTTTGGGGCCCAGGCTATGTGTGGGGTTATGATACAGTTTTTGGCCGTTAACAATGGATTGTCCCTTTCAATAGGTTCTTTGGATACCACATCCAGGGCCGCACCGGCCAATTTTCCATTCTCCAGGGCTTCTTTTAAATCTTGCTCAACGATCAACTGTCCACGGGAGGTATTAATGATCATGGCGCCGTCCTTCATTTTGGAAATGTTGCTGGCGTTAATAATGCCTTCGGTATCCGGGGTAAGGGGACAATGCAAACTTATTACGTCCGATTTGGAGAGGAGTTCGTCCATATCGACCTGTTTGCATATATCGCTTTCCAGTTCGGGTTTATAGCTACTTCCGGAAGTCAATATATTCATACCAAATGCCCGGGCCAATTTGGCGGTAGCCTGTCCAATTCTCCCAAAACCGATAATGCCCATAGTTTTGCCATCCAATTCGATGAGAGGGTAGTTCCAAAAACAAAAATCCTTGCTATTGGACCATTCCCCCGCCTTTACCGCACGATTATGCTCCCCTACGTGGTGGCACATTTCCAGGAGAAGGGCCATGGTCATCTGTGCCACGGCCATGGTTCCGTAGCTGGGTACATTGGTAACTACGATTTCAAGAGATTTAGCGGCATCCACATCCACTATGTTATAGCCTGTTGCCAATACCCCGATATATTTCAGTGAAGGTGCTTTGTCCAAAACTTCTTTAGGGAGAGGGGTCTTGTTGGTGAAAATTATTTCGGCATTTCCTATGGCCCCAACAATTTTATTGTTTTCATATTCCGTTCGGTCATGGACCGTGGGCTCCCCAATTTTTCCCAATGCTTCCCAACTGAGATCTCCTGGGTTTAAAGTGTATCCGTCCAAAACAACAATTTTCATCTTTTTAAAATTTTATATATAAGTAATAGGTACTTCAAAATATAGGGCCATTGCATAAATATCAAACCCAAAGATTTATACAATAGGCCTATCAATACACACTTTGTGTTTCCTACAAATATAAAATATATGGTAGGGGTTTATTAACCTAAATTTTATCGAATACAAATGAAATATTGACTTTCCCCTTATATAATGGAAATACACTTATTGAACTCATCCTGAGTTTTCAAAATTCAACCCTGCCCAATCGGGAAAGCCTGATACAAATTCCATTCTCTACAAAATGTTGCATTCGTTCTGCAAAAAGTGTCAGTTTTAAATCTATTTCCGTCATTTATTGGAAAAGAATATTTTTTTTAATCTGTTTTTAAGATATTAGTCGAATATTCAAGATGCTATAATCAATCCAATCTGGAGTAAAGCCATGAAAAAGCTAATTATATACATGTTTTTGGTAGTGTTGCCCCTGTATGCCAATGGCCAGGCCTTTCAGTACAAGACCTTGGGGAACATATATTACTACGATTCCCAAACTGCCGATGAGACAGTATATATGAAGGAAAAAAATCTCTTGGACATCTATTATCCGGAAGCGGATCACAAAGTCCCGGTGGTAATTTGGTTTCATGGAGGAGGATTGACTGCCGGTCAGAAGGAAATTCCAGCAGCTTTGAAGGATAAGGGTTTTTGTGTGGTCGGGGTAGGTTATAGGCTATCCCCAAACGTAAAGGGCGCCACCTGCATTGCCGATGCCGCTGCTGCCATTGCTTGGGTATATAAGAATATTGATCGTTATAATGGTGATCCCGACCAGCTATTTGTTTCGGGACATTCGGCCGGTGGATATTTGGCCTTAATGGCCGTAATGGACAAAAGCTGGCTCGCGAAATACAATTTGGATTCCGATCGTATAGCCGGTCTGGTGCCCTTTAGTGGACATACCATTACCCATTTTACGATAAGGCAGGAACAGGGCATACCAGGGGAACAACCTATTATCGATAAGCTGGCACCCTTATACCATGTTAGAAAAAATGCCCCGCCCACCTTGTTGATTACCGGGGATAGGGAAAAGGAAATGTTGGGCCGCTATGAGGAAAATGCCTATTTCTATAGAATGATGAAAGTTTCCGGACATCAGGACATTAGCCTATACGAAATGGATGGTTATGGACATAATATGACCGGACCGGCCTTTCCCTTATTGGTCGATTTTATAAAATCCAGAACGAATATGGACTAGAAATATCTTAAGTTTTAAGAAATGGATATCATTTTTTACTTTGCAATATCCCATAAATTGTCCCTTTGTATCTATAAAAAAAATAAACTGGAGCCAATCCATATATAATGAAAATCATAATAGCCCCCGACTCTTTTAAGGAATGTTTATCGGCACGGGAAGTTTCCGGCAATATAGCCCTAGGAATACGGAAGATGGCACCCAAGGCGGAAATCATCGAAATCCCGATATCGGATGGCGGGGAAGGAGTTCTGGATACCTTTTTGGGCGGGGCCGGAGGCAAAAGGATCCCGGTTTCCGTAATGGATCCCCTTATGCGGCCCATAATGGCCGAATACGGTATTTTAGAGGATAAAGGAACGGCCGTTATAGAGATGGCCAGGGCCTCTGGACTGGAGTTGCTCAAGGAACCTGAAAAGAATCCCTTAATAACAACAAGCTTCGGTACGGGACAGTTGATCAAAGATGCCTTAAATAAGGGCTGTAATAAGATTATTATAGGTATAGGAGGAAGCGCCACCAATGATGGGGGAGCCGGAATGGCGAGGGCACTGGGAGCCAAATTTCTGGACGAAAGAGGTGAAGAAATCCCTGAGGGAGGCGGTAGTCTAGATCGATTGAACACTATAGACCTTACCTTTTTTGACCAAAGAATTCAAAATTGCGAGGTAATCGTTGCCTGCGATGTGTCCAATCCCCTTACCGGTGCAAATGGTGCCTCTATGGTTTACGGAGGACAAAAAGGGGGGGGCAAAAAGGACTTAGCTATTTTGGACAGCAACCTTGCCCATTATGCCAATTGCATCCAGGCCCTACTGGGAATCGATATCGACCAGGTACCTGGAGCCGGAGCGGCGGGAGGGAGCGGTGCAGGATTAATGGCTTTTTTAAAGGGAAAACTGGTAAATGGGATCGAATTAATCCTACAGACCCTTAAAATTGATGAACATTTAAAAGGGGCCCATATGGTATTTACCGGCGAAGGAAAAATTGATGAACAAACCCTACATGGCAAAACTATTTCCGGGATTGCCACCATGGCAAAGAAACATAACGTACCGGTAATCGTAATCACCGGAAAAATAGGGGAGGGGATCGAGGAAATATATAACCTAGGTGTCCAGGCCGTTTTTTC
>CBFGWQ010000183.1:0-7778 GCA_965652575.1 uncultured Arenibacter sp.
TATCCGGAAAATTTTTTGATATAGTATGAAACAGATGACCCAAAGTCATCATCTACATTTAATTTACCATAAGACCTCAAATACTTTTTTACGTTCCCTGCCCCTGCCAAATGTGCAGCCGCCAGTATACCCGATTCGGTAATCTCCTGACCATTAATGACAGTACCTACAAAACGTTTGATATCCCTTCTCAAAATCCATTTATTTCTGGAAAGATTGGTATGGAACACCCTTTCCTGCAATATGGGATCGTTAAGAAATAATGTAGCGTTGTAAACACCAAGTAACTCTAGGGTTCCTATACCAAATTGATACTTTCCCAGATAACCTAAAGCGTTGGTGGTAAAATAATTTCCCTGGGATTCCTTAAAGGCCAAAGCCTCTTTAAATCCGTTGTAAGAAGTTCCTAAAAAGGGCGGTGCGGCCATAGTCGTCTTTAAAACAGTTCTGTATTTGGGAAACAGAACTTCGGTAGGTCCATTTACTCTAAAAGCCTCGGGAACAACCATTTTTACCGGTCTAAATCCATAACTTATTAGAATAAAAATCATGATAACGGGGAACAAATAACTTGTCCACTTTCTCATATATTTGTTTTCTTAAGACTTACAACCAAAAAAGGGTTTGCTTAAATTTCACCTTGCAAAGATATGCCCGATTTTTAAAAACCGACCTATTTTAACGTAACTTTGTACAAAATGTTAAAATTATTGGATAAATGACACAGAAATAAGGGTCATCGGTTTACCGATTTATCTTTTGACCGTTAATCCACCGGATGTACTGCTCTTTATTACGATTATGCTGGGCCAAGGTCTTTGCAAACTTATGATAACCAAAATTTTCCACATTGGCCACGAAATAATAATAATCGTGCTTTTCAGGATTTAAAACGGCATCTATGGCCGAAATATCCGGCATAGCAATAGGCCCTGGAGGCAAACCAGCGTATTTATAGGTGTTATAGGGCGAGTCCAATTCCAAATCCTTGTATAATACTCTTTTTATTATAGTATCAAAATTGTCCGAATATAATTTGATCCCGTAAATTACAGTTGGATCGGCCTGTAGCAACATGCCCTTGGACAATCGGTTCAGGTACACCCCGGCCACCCTGGGCCGCTCCTCTATTTTTGCCGTCTCTTTATGTACTATGGATGCCAATGTAGCAACTTGTGGAGGATCCAGGCCCAGGGATTTGGATCTGGCAATCCGTTCTTCGTTCCAAAACCTCTTGTATTCCTTTAACATTCTTTCCCTAAAGCCCTCTGCCGAAGTATTCCAGAAAAACTCGTAACTATTGGGAATATACATGGAAAGTGCCGTTTCCTCGTTAAATCCGTTGGCTTTTAGAAATTCAAGTTCCCCAAAGGAACTTAATAAGGCCGTACTGTCCGCTTCGATCTGAAGGGATATCCTACCTGCCAGGTCTTTCAGGTTCTCCTGGTTGTTAAAAGCAACTTTTACGGGAATATTGCCACTTCTGAGGGAATTGATAATATCGTTATTGTTCATCCCCTTTTTAATGGCATATTTTCCGGCTTTTACATTGGTGCTATAGCCCTTTTTATCTGCTGCGGATTCAAAGGTTCCCAGATCTGTCAAAAGTGGTTCCAAAATCACCTTTACCTCTTCAAAATCGGAATTGGAAGGTATAAACACATAGGCCACTTCATTGTTGAATTGAGTATTGGGCACAAAGAAGGCCCTATAGACCATAAAGGCAAAAGCGCCCCCCACCAACATTCCGGCAACAACGATGACCAGTAAAATTTTCTTTAAATACATTAGTTATTTATCTTTTGAAACAAAATTTCATTCTTAAATACCCCATCGGAGAATATCCAATCCTTTTTTATTCCAACCTTTTCAAACCCCAGTTTTGTAAACAAGTGTATGCTGGGCTCATTTTCTTCCAATACATTTGCATAAACCTGTCTCATGCCCAATACTGAAAAGGAATAATCGGTAAGTATCCCTATGGCTTCAGTGCCGACCCCTTTATTTCTATACATCTTCCTGCTCACAATAATCCCCATTCCCACTCTTAAATTCTTGGGGTCAAAATCAAATAGATCGATAAGGCCCAATACCGTACCGTTCAAATCGCAGATACACAATCGCAATTGTTTTACCTCATAAATATCCCTATGGGCATTTTCCAGATAAAGTTGTAATACATGTTTGGAATAAGGCGTTGTGGTACCACTTATCTCCCATATTTCAGGATCGTTTTCCAAATTATACAGGAAATCCAGATCTTTGGGTTCCAAGGCCCTAAGGCAAATCCGTTCCCCTTTAAAGCTCAACATGAATTTCCCCTTTAAAAACGAGTCGTGCAGGACCTGTCAACCATATTTGTTCATAGCCATTTGCATGGCTCTTGAATTTTACTTGCAGATCGCCCCCTGGGGTAACGATCTTTACGGAATCGCTATTGGTCTTGCCCGAATGGTACATGGCCAGGGCAACAGCGGTCACCCCGGTACCACAGGAAAAGGTTTCATCCTCCACTCCCCGCTCGTAGGTCCTTACATTAAAGGTATCCTCCCCGGCCTGGTCCACAAAATTGATATTGCTCCCTTGTTCACCATACAGCCCATAACGAAGCTTAGCACCTTCCTTACGGACATCAAGCTCTTTAAGTCCGTCCACCAGCTGTACATGGTGCGGGGAACCAGTATCGAGGAACAGAGAATTTTCCTTTTGTCTAATTTCCTTTACATCCTGCATCTCCAAACTGACCATATCTTTTGCAATGGTCGCATTATGGAGTCCGTCTACCGCCATAAAGGATATATTTTGGCCCACAAGCCCTAAATTATGTGCAAAGGCTGCAATACACCTGCCTCCATTGCCGCACATGGTACCCTGCCTTCCATCGGCATTATAATAGACCATCTTAAAGTCCCTCTCCTTGTCATCTTCCAATAAAATGAGTCCATCGGCACCGATCCCGAATCTTCTGTCGCATAAAAAAGAGACCAGATCCACGTTATCCTTTGGAAAAAACCCTTCGCGATTATCTATCATTACAAAGTCGTTCCCAGTTCCTTGATATTTAAAAAAATTCAGTAGCATATTGTAATTTATTGTGCAAAGATATAATTTTATTAAGGTTTTATTATCAGTTAAAAACTCGTTAAAGGCAAATAATTGCTATAGAAATATGTTAATTTTACTTGAGCAAATTAAAAAATGTTTTTATGAAGAAATTTGGAAGTTTATTATTGGTCTCTGTATTTGCAGGTGCTATTACCTTGGGTGCTTACAAACTTTTTTTAGAGAAACCAAATTATGCGGTCATTCAGGAGAACAGTGGGGCAAAAATGATCTCGTCCAGCTATACCCCAACTTCAGCAAAGGGTGCTGGAATTAACGAAGTAGATTTTACCATAGCCGCCCAGAATACCGTAAATGCAGTGGTACACGTTAAAAATGTAGCCACCAGCAAAGGTCCGTCCAGTATAATGGAATTTTTCTACGGATATGGAGGAAGTCCAACACCACAAGTGGGGACCGGTTCCGGGGTAATCATCTCCCAGGATGGCTACATTGTTACCAATAACCATGTAATTGCCAATGCAGATCAACTGCAGGTTACCCTAAACAACAATAAAACCTACGATGCAGAACTTATCGGTACCGACCCTAATTCCGATATTGCCCTCATTAAAATAGATGTGGACAGGCAATTGCCCTATCTCGCCTTTGGGGACTCGGACAATACAAAGGTAGGGGAATGGGTCCTGGCCGTAGGAAACCCGTTTAATTTAACCTCCACGGTTACGGCCGGGATCGTTAGTGCCAAGGCCAGGGCTTTGGCCAGTTTGGATCAGTCGTTTATTCAGACCGATGCGGCAGTAAACCCGGGGAACAGTGGTGGGGCACTGGTAAACACCAATGGCGACCTTATAGGTATCAACACGGCCATTACCTCCCAAACAGGTTCCTATGTAGGCTACTCCTTTGCAGTACCTAGCAATATTGCAAAAAAAGTAGTGGAGGACATCATGGAATACGGTAACGTACAAAAGGCCGTCTTGGGGATCAATACCGTTCCCATGAACAGTCCATATGCCATTGAAAACGGAATAAATGAAATTGATGGGGTCTACATTGCAGGTGTTGTAGAGGATTCCGGTGCTTTTGACGCGGATTTGAAGGAAGGGGATATTATAAAAAACATAGACAATGTTGAAATTCACAAATATGCCGATCTTATAGGTTATTTATCTTCCAAAAGGCCTGGTGACGAGCTCTTGGTAACCGTTCTGCGCAATGATGAACAGATGGATTTTCCAGTTGTGCTGAAGGAAAGGCAAACGATAATTATTCCTGTTTTGGGGTTTGAAGTTAAAAACCTGACCGATGATGAGAAGAAGGCCTTTAAAACGAAAAAAGGGGTCAAAATCATAGGAGTGCCCGAAACCTATAGAAATTATGGTTTTGAAGGGAAGGTTTTACTCTCCTTTGGGGATGAGGAAATAAACAATATCCAGGATGCCAAAACCAAATTCGGCCGTATTTCCAGATATGACAGGGCAAGTATTACCATGTTGAACAAAAAGGGGGAGAAAGAACGACTCATCATTCAATAAAAAAACGAAGCTTATAAACAAAGGCGCTCTGATAGGAGCGCTTTTTTTATACCATATTCCTTTACGAAAACGTTTGAAATATATACTTTTACCAAAAAACCAACAAAACAAGATACACCTATGGGCACTATTCAACTTTATGAAAAAGAATTGGCCTTTCAAGCGGACAGAAGGAAGGCCACCACCGAGTTCATTAAAATTGCAAGTGATTTATGGTACGACAAATCCATAGAAATTGTCCTCTTTAAAAATCAGGTAATGGACAGGAACGTTAGCGATATTATAAACCTGCATGAATATGCCGGCGAATTTGTACAAAAACCAATATCAATTTTCGATTCGGTCGAAATATTGCGAACCATTAACGATATTCAATTGCCCCCATCCAAATTGGATATCGGAAAACTTACTTACGAATATCATTCCGACGACAATAATTACGGCAATGTCAAGGCTTTTGTATTGGACAAGCTAAAAGATGCCGGTTCAGGGAACGGGATAACACCAAAGGACGTAGTGCTGTACGGCTTTGGGCGAATAGGTAGATTATTGGCCAGGGAATTAATGGCAAAAACCGGTAAAGGAAACCAACTGAGACTTAGGGCTATAGTTACCCGAGGGGCCATTACTCCCGAAATTTTGGAAAAGAGGGCCAATTTATTGAGGACAGATTCCGTGCACGGGCAATTTATGGGAACAGTGGATATCGACTTCAACAACAAAGCTATGCACATAAATGGTACTACGGTATATTTTATCGAGGCGGATAATCCAGAGGACATAGACTATACCCGATACGGGATTGCCAATGCATTGATAATAGACAACACAGGGGCCTTCAGGGACAAGGAGGCCCTTGGCAGGCACTTAAGGTCCAAAGGGAGCGGTCAGGTGCTACTGACCGCCCCTGGCAAGGAAATCCCCAATATTGTTCATGGGGTAAACCATATGGAATTTGATCCGGACTCCATTAAAATATTTTCTGCCGCCTCCTGCACCACAAACGCCATAACCCCCATATTGAAAGTGGTGGATGATTCTTTGGGAATAAAAAAAGGACATATTGAAACCATACACGCCTATACCAATGACCAAAATTTGGTAGATAATATGCATAACAAGTACAGGCGCGGCAGAGCTGCGGCCTTAAATATGGTAATCACGGAAACGGGAGCCGGAAAAGCAGTAGCTAAAGCCCTTCCCCAACTTATGGGCAAGTTAACATCGAATGCCATAAGGGTACCGGTACCCAACGGATCCTTGGCCATATTAAACCTGGAGATAAACAACAAAACCTCAAAGGCGGCGTTGAACACCATTGTTAAAAAATATGCCCTGGAAGGCGATCTAGTGGAGCAAATAAAATATTCCTTGAGCAATGAATTGGTGTCAACGGACATAATTGGAACTTCTGCGCCTGCCATTTATGACAGTACCGCAACCATAGTATCGGAGGATGGAAAAAATCTTGTACTGTATATCTGGTATGATAATGAGTTTGGATATTCGCACCAAGTAATCCGCCTGGCCAAATACATTGCGAAGGTCCGCAGATACACCTATTATTAATAATTTTATCAAAATATAATAATATACGGATTTGTGGGTTATTCTATTTAGTTAAAAGACCTGACATCCCTTTTTTTAATAATTGGGAATATTAAAGTATTTTAGCCCTCTCTAAATCATTATTAACAATAAGAATTACATAAATGAAAATTTCAAAATTACTCTTTATCGTAATGGCTCTATTGTCATTTAACCTACACTTTGCGCAGGAAACCGAGGAGGACGACAAACTTTCCCTGGACCAAGGCCCTATTAGCTCCCAATTCGAATATATCTCCAAAAAATCGGGCAATTACAGGGCCGATGGGGTAAGATACGAGGTGGTAAAGGAGTTAAACTTGGAAAAACTGAGACAAAATGTATTGGATTCCGTTAATGCCTTCAATAAAAAGGTCAGTGAACTAAACGGTACCATAACAGGACATGTGGATACCATTGGATCTCTCAACAAAAAACTGGAGGAGACCACCAATAAACTGGCCGAGGTTACCGAAGAGAAAGATAGCATGTCTTTCCTAGGTATCCTAGTCTCCAAAGGCACTTACAATTTTATTCTTTGGACCATCATAGTGGCCCTTTTGCTATTTTTATTATTTTTTATCTATAAGTTCAGAAACAGCAATATTCTCACCCAGGAAGCCAAATCGACTCTTGCGGAAGTGGAGACCGAATATGAGGATCACAGAAGGAGGGCATTGGAAAGGGAACAAAAGATCAGCAGACAGCTTCAGGACGAGATAAACAAGCACAAAAAACCCAAATAACCAAAAGAACACTTTTGGCTATTTACCTTTTAAATTTTAAAAGCTCCTTTTTTAGGAGCTTTTTCCATTAAAGCCTTGTACAACCAAACAAATTGGCGGAAGGGGTTGTACGTATTTTTAGTATTTTTGAACCCGCCCATTAAAAGGCATTAACCGTTACTGATTTTCCTATGCGAATAGATATAATTACCGTAGTTCCGGAAATACTCAAAAGTCCCTTTGAAGCTTCCATTTTAAAACGGGCCATTGAAAAAGGGATTGTAGAGGTCCATTTGCACAACCTAAGGGACTATACGGATATGACCTATAATCAGGTAGATGATTACCAGTTTGGGGGCGGTGCAGGGATGGTCCTGATGATAGAGCCCATAGACAAGTGTATCTCAAGCTTAAAAGCTCAGCGGGAATACGATGAAGTTATCTATATGACCCCGGACGGCAAGACTTTGAATCAAAAAATGGCCAATGGCCTGTCTTTGTTAAATAATGTAATTATACTGTGCGGCCATTATAAAGGTGTGGACCAACGAGTGAGGGATCTGTTTGTTACGAAAGAGATATCTATAGGCGATTATGTCCTGTCCGGAGGGGAATTGGGAGCAGCAGTGTTATGCGATACCGTAATCCGTTTGATTCCCGGTGTATTGAACAATGAGACCTCTGCCCTTACAGATACGTTTCAGGATAATTTATTGGCGCCACCTGTCTATACCCGTCCATCCGAATACAAGGGCCATAAAGTACCCGATATTCTGTTGAGCGGAAATTTTCCGGAAATAGAAACATGGCGGGAAGACCAGGCGTACAAAAGAACTGAACAGCTTCGTCCGGACTTGCTTAACGA
>CBFGWQ010000184.1:0-7720 GCA_965652575.1 uncultured Arenibacter sp.
AAATTTAATATTAAATAATTTAAATATATAAGCGTGTGAAAAGAAGCAATTGCTTAATCATTGTATTGGGTGTTATGCTACTTGGGAGTTGTGAAGGGAAGAAGAAAATCGAAGAGGCACATATTATTCCCCAGCCTAATGTATTGGTGCTTTTAACGGATCAATGGCGGGCCCAGGCTACCGGTTATGCGGGCGATCCCAACGTAGTTGCCCCTCATCTGGACAGTTTGGCGGCCATAAGCGTTAATTTTAAAAATGCGGTCTCCGGTATGCCCGTATGTTCCCCGTTTAGGGCATCGCTCCTGACCGGACAGCGCCCATTGACCCATGGGGTATTTATGAACGATGTGCAGTTGGATACCAATGCGGTAACCATAGCAAAAGTATTCAATAAGGAAGGATATGATACCGGTTATATCGGGAAATGGCATTTGGATGGCCATGGAAGGTTACAAAATGTTGCCCCTGGGAAAAGGAGGCAGGGTTTCCAATTCTGGAAGGCCAACGAATGTACCCATGATTACAACAATTCCGTATACTATGACAACGATGACCCCAATAGAAAAATTTGGGATGGCTATGATACCTTTGCGCAGACCGAGGCTGCCATAGACTATATAAAGGAACGAAAGTCCTTCAGGAATCCGTTCATGATGATCCTTTCCTATGGTACACCGCACGCGCCATACCATACCGCCCCATTGGAATATAGGAACCGATTTGATCCGGAAAAGATCCGGCTCAGAAGAAATGTGCCGGATAGCCTTAAGCAACGTGCAAAAAAGGATCTGGCCGGTTATTATGCCCATATAGCTGCTTTGGATGATATGATCGGCAAATTGATAAAAAATCTAAAGGAGTCCGGACAAATGGATAATACCATCATAGTCTTTACAGCTGATCATGGTGATTTATTGGGTTCCCATGGTGCCTATAAAAAACAGCGGCCCTATGAAGAATCGGTAAGGGTACCCATGCTTTATTATCTTCCCGAAAAATTTAAAATTCCTCCAGGAGAACGGGCGGCTTTAATGAATTCTGAAGATATCATGCCCACTCTTTTAAGTCTTTGTAATATTCCCATTCCCAATACGGTGGAAGGATTGGATTATAGGCCATATATGGAAGGGAAAGAGGAATTGGGGCATGCTACCCTGCTCAGTTGTGTGCAGCCATTCGGCCAATGGAACAAGTTGCAACATGGCGGCAGGGAGTACAGGGCCATAAAAACTTTACGATACACCTATGCCAGGGATCTGAACGGCCCATGGCTGCTTTTCGACAATATCAACGATCCATACCAATTGTTCAACCTTGTGGGCAATGAGGGCTATACTACCGTGCAGGACGATCTGGAAAAAGACCTGTCCCATCGGTTGAAAGAAACCGGGGATGAATTTCTTCCTGGAATGGAATACGTTAAAAGGTGGGGGTATCCGGTCGATGGCACAGGTACTGTGCCATATACACACTAATGAACAACAAACACTGTTATTTCTAACGCTGTGTATTTTTTAGGTACAGGGGCTATTATTTTGGGTAGCCCATAGTGAACATCTGAGGTTGGGAATATCTTGAAAGACGATTGTCACGATCCCAAATACGCACTTTCCAATAGTAGGTTTCCCTACTTTTTAATCGGGTTCCACCATGTTCTATTTCTGTGGAGGTATTGGATCTTATTTGTCCACTATTCCATATATCGCCTATGTTTTTGTCTATGTTTTCCGAGGAGGAAGCTACCAGTATCTGATAGGCCGATTGCGATACGGCGCCTTCCGGTACCACCCAGCCGTATTCCGGGTTGGGATCGATTATGGTTGCACTGGCTGTATTTTCCATCCAATCAACTATTAAATGGGAAGGACCTTTGGAATAATCGTCCGAAAATTCAAGAAGTAGACTGTTGGTTTTTTTTCGAAAGGATTCCAGTATAGAGGTATATTTTGGATCCTTGGCCAGATTGTTGATCTCTTTGGGATCGTCTTTTAAATCATAGAGTTCTTCAAAAGACTTATCATTAACATAACGGAAGTATTTCCAATCCTTGGTACGAACCCCTTCACTAGGGGGGATATTTTCAAATTCCCATAGATGCTCTATTAAAATGGTATCCCGATTAAAATCGGTTTTGGGATTTTTAATGATGGGCATCAGACTTTTGCCCTGCCATCCCTTGGGTTTTTCCATGCCCGCCAAATCCAGAATAGTGGAGGGTACATCTATGTTCAATGCCAAGACATCATAATCCTGCTGTTTCTTTAGGCGTGGATCGTACACAATTAGAGGTACCCGTATGGAATTATCATATAGTAACCATTTTCCGGCCAGCTGGCGCTCTCCCAAAAAATAGCCGTTATCTCCCATTAGGATAATCACGGTGTTCTTGTCCAGTCCTTTTTTCTTTAGTTCCTCTCTGATCTTTCCAATTTCACGATCTATGCCCGAAATCATTCGGTAATAACCCTTCACGCTATGTTGGTATTTTTGTGGAGTGTCATAGCGCCAATACCAACGGGTCCTATTAAATCCGTCCCTGACGAATTGGGGTTGTTGATAAAAATATTTGTCTTCCCCAAGATCCGGACCTGGCATTACAGTGTCTTGTAATAGCTTATCGGATTCGGGCTGCCAAAAATACTGATCAACAGCATTGTCATGGGCATGGGGGGCACTAAAGCTCAGGGAGAGGCAAAAAGGAGAATCGGTATTGGCATTTGCAATGTAGTCTATAGCCTGTTGACCGGTATATCGGGTAAGGTGTACCGTATCTTTGCCCATGGTCTTGTAATAATAACCTCTTTTGTCTTTAAAAGCACCGTTCCGATCATAGGAATCATAAACATCGAACTGTTGGTCCAGATGGTCATAACGTACTCCATATTTTCCGAAAAAACCGGTGTGATATCCGTTGTTTTTCAGGATCGTCGGATATGAATGGGCCATATAGCTATCCCTAATATTTCCAGTTTGAAAATTATAACTGTGGGTGCGCTCATATAGGCCGGTCAATAGGCTTGCCCTACTGGCCGCACAGATAGGGGTGGTTACCATGGCATTCTTAAAATAGGTGCCTTCTTGGGCCAATTTATCCATTTCCGGAGTGGAAATAAGTTTATTGCCTGCATAGCCCAGGGCATCAAAACGTTGGTCGTCGGTTAAGATAAAAATAATGTTGGGTCTTTTAGTTTGCTGTGCTTCTTTTGTTTTTTGCGCCTTTAGGGAAAGAGCGCAAACGAGAAGGAGAATGGCAACAGTAATTCTTTCTTTCATCAATCCGTTTTTTTATGGACAGAAATGACTGGCCATTGGTATTTGGCCCATAAGTTAAGCTTTATAAAGCCTAACCTCAAAAAAAAGTCGTTTTCCAATGGACAGTAATAGATACTACAGTATTAAGAATCAAGGTGCTACTGAGATAGAAATGGACTTTATCAAATTTAATCTTTTTATGCCCATAACCTCTCCTGTGCTGTGCTATCCACAATAACATTTTATGGTTAGTGTATCGGGGTTGAATTCCTTTGGACAATAAGAAAAGGGATGAAAATTATAATTTTCATCCCTTTTCAAATGGCTACTTTTTTAAGCTTAGGTTGAATATATGATGTTGATTGTCAGTATTATGTATTTGTAGATGGAATAAATATTATAAGTTCTTCAACCGTATGTTTCTATACTCCACTTTCATTGGGGGGCCTACATGCACCTGAACGCCCAAGTACCCTGAGGATGCCCTATTAACGGTATCATCGTCTATTACCTCGCTCATTAGGATGCCATTTACATAATGCTGTAATTTGTTTCCCTTTATGATGAGGTGGGCCTCGTTCCAATCTTCACTTTTGATTTTTGATTTGAGTTCGTCCGATTCCCCAAGGGTTTCCACAACATCACGGCTCTGCCAGGCGTTATTGGCCACATTGGCCCGTAATGACCCCGGAGCATCGGGATTCTCTTGCGTAGAGATAACGGCCTTTTCGCCCCTATAGGCCAGTGTGGCACGTTTTTTCTCTTCATAATTCTGTCCGGTATATCTGATTTCCCCGTCTATATCGGCCTGATAGCCCCGTAATGCATATGGGATGGTATCGATTTTTTCACTGCGATAATTGATACCACTGTTTCCCGCTTTGGCGATACGGAACTCCAGTTTTAATTCGAAATCACTTGGTTGGCCGCCTTTCCAAACAATAAAGGTATTGTTCTTCAATAAGGTCGTGGGGGTTACCTCACCCACAAGATTGCCATTCTCTACCCTCCAGTAGTCGGGATCCCCTTCCCAGTTATCAAGTGTCCTGCCATCAAAGATCGGTACAAATCCATCCTGTTCGGTTGGGACTTCTGCCACTTCCTGTTGGGGCTTGTTTTCTTTTTTCTCCTTACAGGACTGCAGTACGGCAATAACCAGCAGTACTATTATATACGGTTTAAAAGTTCTTTTCAAATTCATGTTCTATTGTTTTATGGATTCCTTGTAATAAGTGTTAAGGCCATATTTTTCGGCCAATGATAATATCTTTCCTTCCGTTATTGTCCAAATTGGGCACCCCTACCGTTTCGTAGCTTTCGGAAGCAATACGTTGTTCGGTAAACTTTAGGGGTTTCGGTCGGGCAAATAGGAGGGAACCGATCGGTAAAAAGAGCGCGTTTATATAAAACGCAGCACCGTTCATGTTAAGCGCGCTTAACATGAACGGTGCAGGTCTTTTTAACCTTAGGTGACGGGTTAAAGTAATTAAATTAGCCATTACTGGTTATTGGCCCCTGTTTCGGTATAAATTGGATTTTCCGGATTTCCACCGGCAACCAAATAAGCCAAAAGGTCCTTCACCTCTTCTTCGTTGAGTCTGTTGATGGTTCCCGGTGGCATCCAGGATATTGTGGAAAGCTTGGTAGCCACCACTTGTTCCTTGGGTATCTCCCGGGTCTGATCCGGTGCATACGGGTTTTGCGAGACAATATAATTTTGCTCCGTCTCGTTCATCAATCTTCCTACGACCGATTTTCCGTCCTTTAAAGTATAGACAGTGGTATTGTATTGGTCCGAAATTACATCGTTGGGTTCAATAATGGCCTTAAGTATATCCTGGGGTGAAAAACGGGTTCCCAATTGCGTTAGGTCCGGGCCAATACTCTCTCCTTCTCCCTGCATGGAATGACAGGTTACACATGTCGTAGTAGCGAACATACTTTTACCGTATTCAAAATCCCTTCCTTTGAGGCCATCTGCTACAAGGGCCCCTATGTCCTCTACTTGCCAATTGCGTCCCGGACCTTTGGGCTGAACAGTGGACTGGGCCAAATCATTGCCCGAACTGGAAAGAAGGTCGGCACCCGACATCTTATCGTATAATTCGAACTGATCTTTGGGTACATGCGTCAAGGCTTTTTTTCTTGCCTTGTCTATGAAACCGATATAGCTTAGGCCCGCTTTAAAGGAAAAGGCCTTGTAGAACCATTTAAAATACTTTTCACGGAGTTCCGGGGTCCACCCCTTATCTACATCCTCCAAAACCATCCCATAATAGGTGTGCTGGGCGGGAGGCATATTTTTTAGGGTACGTGCAATATCCATTCCATATTGTGGATTTCTTAAAATTAGGTCCGATGCCTCGGTGGCGGTATTGGCCATGACATCCACATTTTCTCCAGTATTCGATTCCAAAAGTGCCAATGTTTTACCGGCCACGGTCGGGTCGTCCAGATAGGCCAGTGTTTTGCTGAGCATTTGGTTCAATATATCCGTAGTTGCCGGATAATGCGGTGAAAGATAATCGATGACCTTGTTTTTGATAGCTGTTCCCGGAACCCCGAAACGGGATAAAACAAGCTCAAAAGCGCGTAGTTGGTCCACTTGCTGCCGGGAAGTGAGCTTGGAATAATCTACCCCTAGCAGGGCATTGAGCATCTGGTCTTGCTGTGATTTGTTGCCATGTCTGGCCAGTGCAATAATTCCTTGGGCCAAGGTAACAGGGTCTTTTTCCGAAAGTACCTTGCCCTGCCATTCCTTAAGGGGTTGGTGCTCTACAGCAATACGTGCGGCATATTGGATAAACCGGTCCGTGTTGTTCAGATAGGGCCAGGCAAAATTGATCGCGCCGTCCTTTGGACCTGTATGGTATTCTTCCAATTGTCTTCTTATCTTATTTCCTTCGGTGGGTTCGGATGCCTTGTTGGCAGCTGTAACGTCCTCGTTTCCGGTATAATGCACCCTGTAAAGGTCAGAGTCCAATCTACGCCCCCCGGTCATAAAATACATGGCACCATCAGGACCTATCACTCCATCCGTCAATGGAAGAGGTATTCCTGATAAAAATTCCTCCCTTTCCCCCTCGTACGAAGATCCATTTGCCTTTAGGTGAATGGCGTAGATGATACCGAAACTCCAGTCGAACGCATAAACGCTCTTCTGATATTTTTTTGGAAATTTAGCTCCTCTTCCGTAAACTACATTGGTAGGGGATCCCTGCCCTATATTTACGATGGGCGGAAGGTTGTCCGGATAGTCCGGGGACCATTTTCCGTTTCCGGTTCTCCATCCAAATTCGCTCCCGCTGGTAACATGGCAAATACGGGTAGGGCGGTACCAGGGCATGCCCAAATCCCATTCCATATCGGAATCGTATACGAACATATCCCCTTCATCGTTAAAGTCGAGGTCGAATGGGTTCCTGAACCCTGCACTGATCAGTTCCCAACGCTTTCCTTCCGGATCTATTTTTGCTATCCAACCTCCAGGGGCACCGCGGTCATTGGCATGGCCACGGGGATCCTTGACCTGGGGGAAGAGGTTGTCGTCCTGCCATACATTGGGCAAGCGATAGGTGTCCATTTCGGGAAGATCTGTATGGTTCCCCGCAATAACGTAAAGAGACTCTCCGTCAGGGCTTAAAACAATACTATGGGGACCGTGTTCCCCGGCACCGTTCAATGCCTTTATCTGGGTAATCCTGTCGTATTGGTCATCGTTGTCCGTATCCTGCAAACGATAGAGCCCGCTGCCCTTGTCAAATTCATCGTTGCCATGGTGGTTGACCATTACGTACAGACTATTGAAAGCATATAGAAGACCTTGGGCATATCCCATTTGGATTATCGAATCGGCTACAGCTTCTCCGGTCTGTATCTTAAGTTTTTCAATTTTGGGCGTCAATACATCGGACCCGATGGCAGGGAGTTCCAGGCGATATAACGCCCCATATTGGTCGGCAGTGATCAGTCGGTCCTTATTGTCGAAGGCCATGGCCACCCATGAACCCTGGTCATTGTCGGCGGGGCTGTAGAGGTGTTCCGCTACAAAGCCCGGTTGTAATTTAAGTTTAGCCAGCTTGGGGTTTAGCTCTTCTGTATTTGCGGTTTCCGTATTCTTGGTATCCTTACAGGAAACGGATAAAAGCATTGAAAAAATAATTGCGGCAAATAGTCTGGTCATTATCTGTTGTTTTTAATTAGGCGCACTAATATAATCAGAAATTGGGATTTAACGACGATTCTGAAGCGGGAAGTGCATAAGGTTTCGAAATAAATGTAGAGACGTTTCCTTAATAGGTGTTACGCTAATTAAGATTCCAGAAGTTGGATTGGGATATCGGGCATAAGAATTGAGATACTGGATACTACAATTGGGACACTGGATGTTGGGGTTGGGAGCCTTGAACCATTAACCTTGAACTTTTAACAAAAGCCTTCAGTCTAGGTTCTATCCTCTAGTTTCTAG
>CBFGWQ010000185.1:0-7708 GCA_965652575.1 uncultured Arenibacter sp.
AGGAATACCTCATTATGGTTTATATAGACATTTCCATTGCCCTCTAAATAATTCACGTTATGCTGTCTAAGTTCTTCCTTTACTTTTGGGAATAGTTTTTCGGCAACCAATAGAAAATTTTGAAATTTATTATTGTAATGAAGTATATTGAGTATTTGGTGATTTTTTACATCTTTTTTAATCTCAACCATTAATAAGACTCTCTTATTATTCAAGGTTATATCCAATTCCCCATCTATACCAATGTCTTTATCAGGAGCAATAGTTTTCCAGTCCCAAGTAATCGGGATATCCTTCTCTAAATTATGAATTGCATTATTGAAAATATCTAATTCAGTCATTACAAAAATATTTTTGTTCATTATTTTTATATGTTCATTATTCGTGAACATATATTATTTATGAACAAAGATATATATTTATTCTGATTAATATATAAAAATCACTCAGCACATTCCCCTCCATTTCGCGAAAAGCTACATTCCGGGCGGCAGCGCTTCCTTAAAAAGTCTTGGACACCATCCCCAATTTCTGCTTTCCATTCCGTTAACCCTTCCCACCCCGAGCGGAGTCGAAGGGCTGCATTCCCAATCCGAAATCGTGAACGGAGTCCGCTTTATCGGAATTCTATTTAATCATTTGGTAAAACTTATGAAATCGGACAAAAGCATCAAAAGGAAAATGCTACGGAAATAATAAATAAATCACTTAAAAAAACACAAACAGGAAACTACCTCGGGCAGGTATGCCTGTATCCAACTAAGGCAGGCCCACCTGAACGGAACAGGTAAACAGATGCGGAACACCGGCCTGTCCGACCGGGCGGACAGGTTTAAATCTCGATTATCGAGTAAACAGAAACAATTGGGAAGTATTGCCAAAAACCTGGCACTAAGATTCAAGTAGGAACATTTCCGTTTAAATTGCTTTGGACAATAATTAATTTTTATAGCACTTTATGGTATGGCAGTCATAGACTTACTATTCGATCAATCTATAAATTTTTCCATCCGCCTTGGTGAAGATATATATACTGTCATCACATCCCCTACCAAATTTCAGGTCTACCCTACTACTTTTCGTCAATTCGTAAAAAGTGGTTTCCTTACCGTTAATTACTATTTTCAATTCTTTGACTTTAGCATAATCAGAATTCTTCAAATCACTGACAAACAGCCTCCCAGTAGGAATATCCCCAAAAATGTATTTTCCTTCGAACAATTTCCCCTTGGCGATAAATCCACCACTTATTGCCGGCCCCTCATCATGGTCGTACTGAACTATAGGGTAAGTAATCGTACTCTCATAATCATTATCCGGAAGTCCATATATACTATTTAAATTTCCTTTTGGGTCAAATAAAAACCTCCCTTCCCTTATAGGCCAACCATAAAAATTTCCAGCCTCCACAATGTTCAGTTCTTCAATATTTGCCTGGCCTATATCACTGGCCAAAATTCTGTTACTGTCTATCCAGGTAATCCTATTTGGATTTCTAAATCCATAGGCCCATAATTCCTTTTGCATACCTGCAGCATTTGCAAAAGGATTATCTCCAGGAATACCATATTTATTATTGGCACTGTTATCCCCCAATGGATCTATACGTAGTATGCTGCCCCAGACATCCGTACCATGATGATCTACAATTTCCGGATATCCAACTTGTACGGATCCACCGTCTCCAATGGAAATATAAAGATTTCCATAATCGACATCGCCCTTGTCCGCAAAAGGATTAAAAGCCAATTCCTGTAACCCGTGCGAATTTGCAATAAGATCGAAGCGGATAAGTTCCCTCGATATTCCAGAGAATGAAAGTGAGCTGGGGTCCTTGGCCTTCCATTCGGTAAGAACCCCTTGCATATTTACCTTTATACTATCAGGCAACTTAAAATCTGCCTGTTGCGAACCGGCAATTTCATTATGCGTAGTATAGAACAGGCCATTTTTATCGAATTCGGGGTGAAAGGCGAAACTAGCAAAACCTGTAGCCAATCCGTTCCTATCTATAAAATTGGGACGTAATTTGTTTAGTTCAAGATATACATGGGGCTTACCTTGTCTTAGTTCAAAAAGAACACCTCTAAGGTCATTGATAAATAACCGGCCGAAGTTTTTTTCACAGGCCAACTTATTTATCCTGGTATAGGGCAGGATAGTGTCCGAAGCCGGTATTTGACCTATATATTCAAGATTCGCAGTTTCACCGGAAAAAATAATTTTTTCCGGAATCGGATTTTCCACCAAAGTTGGATCAGTTTCCTCGTCGACCTGGATTTTATCATATGTATTTATGTAAGCCAATACGGCTTCAATATCTGCATCCTGAAGATGCTGAAAATCGGGCATAACGGCCTTATACTTTTCCTTAAGGGCTACAGCCCGTGGATCATTCAGTGCCATCTTCATTTGGGGACTTTTAATAAAATCCTTTATCCAATTGGTCTCTACGCTCCTGGTAAGGCCACTGAGATTAGGCCCTATACCGTCCTGCTTAAAATTATGGCATGAGCTGCACCATTCCTCGAATACTATTTTACCATGGTCGATAATCTTTAGCTCGGTACTGATTTCACTCCCAAAACCTGTATTTCCCTTTGGTTTACACCCACCAAACATTGTACTTAAAATGACTATTATAAGTATAAAAATTGGGTATTTCCTCATATTGATATCTTTAAAGAACTTTTGGAGTACTATTGTCTATTTTTAAGAATCCTATTTACAATAGTGGGCAAGACTTCCTAAAAAAAGCGTCTAGTTCAGGATTAAATTTCAAGGACAGGCTATACCATATATGGGTTACCCAGAAAAATTTAGCCCACCCCTATTTTAGAGGGTCCACTTTACAAAATCACAATCATTTAAGCTACTACCACCTTTACCCCCACATTTTCAAAAGCGGCCTTCTGTTCGTTGGTAATACCCGCATCGGTAATCAGCATATCAATTTTAGATATTGGGCCGATAAACGCCAAACTTCTCTTGCCTATTTTACTCGAATCCGCGAGTACAATAATCTGATTGGACATTTCAATCATAGTGGTATTAAAATGTGCTTCCTCAATATTTGGGGTAGATAACCCATTCTCTATATCTATTCCATCAACTCCAAGAAACAGCTTATCACAAAAATAGTTTCTTAGACTTTTCTCTGCGGCAGTCCCTATTAAGGAGAACGACTTTTTACGCAAAACCCCTCCCGGCATAATCACCTGAACATTATCATTTTGATGTAATTGATTGGCTATGTTCAGGGCATTTGTAATGACAGTCAATTCCAATTTTGAATCAAGATTCCTAACAAACTCCATTGATGTGGTTCCGGAATCGATCATGATCGTATCTCCACTACCTACAAACTTGGCTGCAGAAATTCCTATTCTTTGTTTGGCCTTAATATTAATTTTATCTTTTTCCGATATATGATAATCTATTCCCACGGGATCCATACGGAGCGCCCCGCCCCTGGCCCGAATCAGGATATTCTTTTTTTCCAATTGGGCCAAGTCGTTTCGAATGGTCACCTCACTAACTCCCAACTTGGAACTTAGTTCCCTAACATCGACTTTCCCATTATATTCAAGATCCTCAATAATTAAGGATCTGCGTTCCACAGTTGAATTCTTTTTTGACATAAATTGTATGTTTTATTAAAACATTGCCCAAAATCTAAGGCACAAAATAATTAAAATAAATTGTCTTATTATTATACATTTCCCTTTATAACATTTTAACATTGTTCCCCTTTATTTTAAAGGCTCATAACGGTTTACCTTGTCGTGCATGGTATACAGGATAAACTTCTCCCCATTATCTACCAGGATCGGACTGGAAAAATCCCCTTCCACAATCGGGTTTTCCTTATATTTTGTCCAATGTATTAAATCCGTGGACATGGCAACGTTGGAGGTCCATAGTGCCACCACTCCAGGCTTCATCCAATCCGGGTTGGACGACCCGTGATAGTACATAAAATATTTATCCTTGTACTTGACAATTTGATTTACCGCCACTGCTCCGGAATCATAACCTTCCGGCCCCATCTTCAACACTTCGTCATCCTGAACATTGGTCCAAGTCTTAAAATCTTCGGAAGTGGCCAACCATATACCCAGGTCATTGCGCTCATAAAAAAGATATTTTTTATCCCCTTCCACCCAAACGGTAGGAGTGCCATAAGGTCCTGGATCCAAAGGCTCACCATTTACCTTCAAGATGGTAATGTCCCCTTCTGAAGTCCAATTTATCCCATCTTGGGATGTTAATAAATGTGCAATATCGTTCATTCCTTCCGCAAGCATATAATAGGTATCATTATATTTGACCACATGCATATCTTCGGTCCAAATATCTTCCAGAATAGGTCGCTCTGCATATCTTGACCAATTGATCCCATCCTTGGAGGTCGCCAACCCGAGAAAACGCTTTTTGGAAATACTGTCATTATAACCGGTATACCACATTTTATACATATCGTCCTCAAATAGGATATATCCTCGTTCCCGTAAATTTACGTCCCATGCACCCTTTTCCTCTGCCCCTTTAAAAACCGGTTCCATGGGGCTTGGTTTAAAGGAAACCATTTCGGATGGGAAATCTTCACTTGGCCCAACTTTAACTACTTCCTCCTTTTTTTCCTTACATCCCCATCCTGCAACGAACACAAATAGAATTACTAGGTACTTGATCTTTCTCATATTTACAATTTTAGGTTTATTGCTTTTGCATCCATTGTGATAATTCTTTGACCTCAACATACACATCAGGACTATTTAAATTCCCATATAAGTTTTTGGCCCATTCAAAGGTAGTCTGTGGATTCCCAACCATCACCAATTTATTCGGATAATTTAGACCTATTACTTGAGGTATATCGGTAACCCTCAAACTATTGAGCATTTCCAAAGCCTCGCCCCTTCCTGAGGGATCACTCGCAACATTTTGTGTAGGGGGCGGGTCTTTAAGCACCAAGGTTTTTACATTTCCATCCAGCAATGCGGCATAGGCCGCCACTACCGCCATTTCTCCTTGGGCGGCAATATATATGGTATTGGAACTTATTTCCGGTATTTCCCGCAAAGCCTGTAAACATCTTAACACATCATATACCCTCATGGATGCTATGGTCCGGCCGGTCCAAGCAGCCGATCTTCTAATATGCCACTGTAAGCTGGGCGACCAACCGGTCTCGCCTACGCCCCTTGCTTCAAAATAGGCCACCTCCATATTCTTTAATGCTCCGGCAACCATAGACTCGCCGGCCCAACGTTCCTCATCAGGGTTTCTAAGTACCAGTAACAAAGGACGGGAAGTATTAGTGCCCTCAAAGTCCCTTTCCCGTAACGAGAATTTTAATCGCCATCCTTCCTCAGGGACAAAACTGTAATCCTTTCTTCGGACACCGGAACCATCCATGGCCCTAAATTCCAATTTTATATCCAAGGGTACGGCCTTTTTCGGAAATGCCCCGAATGTTTTTTCCTTTAAAAAGGATATGACCTTCGTTCTGTAAGTGTTCAAATCCTCTACATTGGTAATGTTGGGAGGAGAAGCCAATTCTACAAAGGAATCCTGTATTGTTTTGGTCCTGTCATCTTTTGGAGGCCCACCCTTTGTATATGACTTTAATTCCTCATTGCTCAATTCCTTACTAGTATCGATTTTCCCAATTTGTGCTACCGACTTATGAACACCTTTTAGCTCTTTAAGAAAGAACGATAATATCTCCGGCCTCAATTCTTCATTGGATCCATAACTATGGGGACCACCAGCCTCTTTCATAATCAGATTGTGCGATTTTCCATAAAAAGAATAGATAGGGTTTATTTTTTCGAACAAGGTATGTACCGATTCTACAGAGTAATAGAGATCATGATTGGTTTGGGCGATCATAAACGGCCGTGGAGCGATCAAGGCTCCAATATCGGAAAAATCGATACCATAGGTATTTATCGGCATCATACAATCACAATGGTCATCTATGGTCCTTTGTGTTATCTGGCCTTCCAATGAGCCCGCCCCCGCTACTGCGGCCGCAGCCTTTACCCTATGATCCACCGCCGGCAGGTACCAGCTTTGTGAGCCTCCTCCGGAAATTCCCGTAACCCCTAATTTGTCCTTGTCCACCTCGGCCATTTCACTTAGGAGGTCCAATCCCCTTATTCCGTTCCAAATTTCGACCCCTCCCGGATTGTAGCCTTTACTGTACCATTGAAACCAACCGTTGGATTCCTGACCCAGATGCTCCCCTTTTACCTCTCCTCTTTGTATGGTTTCTATTATTAAACATACAAAGCCATTTTGGGCAAAATTTTTGGCATGTGCCTGATAATGGTGTTTTTGGGTATGGGCATGCCCGCAGACATATAAAATGGCCGGAACGGGCTTTTTAATACCGTCCGGGATATAAAGATTGGCCGGTACATATAATCCGGGAAGCGATTCATAGTACAATTTTTCTATTCGATAACCCTCCTTTTGTATAACCCCTGTTCTTGTAATTTTAAGCGTTGGCCGACTTCCATTGACCTGTTTCCCCTGAAGCCCCATCATCTCCAAAAACTGTTCATAACGTTCTTTACGAACGGCCTCCCAATCCTTAAGGTTATGGATATCGCTCAAGGAATTTTGGGTGATTTCGCTGGCAGCCTTACTAAGATAGCAGCGTATATTATTGGTCTGATCAAAATTGGGCGCTACTTTAAAACCTGAAACTTGCGAAAACAGTGTAGCATTGCCCAAAACAAGAATCCATACAAATAATTTCACCTTTCCCATACTTACTGTAGTCTGTTTATGTTTTAATTCCCTTTTAAAGGACCTATATATTTATTGGATACCACAATATCATCAAATAAAATTTGATCTATTTCTCCTTCTTTACCTTTTGTCATATAATAATTCAACCAAAATAAGGTTAGTTTTAATTGTTCATTATTACGCCACTGATAACCTGAAAAGGCCTTTCCGGCGTAATCTTCCCTGAAATGTCCCCCTTTCCGTACCATCTTGGGAAACCCTTCCCCCAGGTGCAGTATCTTTTCTCCATCTATCCAAAATGCCTGTTCCCCGTTACAGGAATTCATTGGCGAGTTCAATTTAATCATAAACTCTACACAAATCCATTTTCCAATAGGTATCTCTTTTTCCTTTTTTGGAAAAAAAACATTTCCCCAATAGTTATCAGGTCTACCTTCCATATGCATCCAATAGGTGTACAATCCCCAATTCCAGTTAACATTGTCCGGCAATTCTATTCCTGACATAAAAAAATCCATCCCATTTGGTCTGCGTCCTGCCAGCCCCAAGGGATAGGGAACAGCAGGTTGATATCCGCCCAATTTCACCAAATGGTGAACATGACTATTATCCGTCAAAAATTTAACATAAAAGCGGGCGTACAATACCTCATGCCCTTCCGGAAAGTTTTTAAATAAATGCGCCCCCTCGTCCTTGCCGGCCACATAGGTCATCATTAGTGATTTTTTGCCTGTACTCCCTTTAGGGACATCGGTGGAAAAAGACATTCCCGCTACATTTTTATGATCATCCCAATGAAGAAGTACCTCCTTTAAGGAGGCTTTTTCAAAATCTTCGGTAAAAATGTAATGTTCCCCGTTTTTAATGGAAGGCCCACTACTGACAAAACCGTTGTGGAGGACCATTACAAAGAGTATGGAAATGAGCATTTTCATTTTACTGT
>CBFGWQ010000186.1:0-7464 GCA_965652575.1 uncultured Arenibacter sp.
GCTTATGGCTTATGGCTTATGGCAAAAATACTTTTATCAGCCAAACCTAAAGCACATACCTGCCTTTGCCGTCAGGCGGGCCTGCCCGACTTCGTTCAGGGGGTTAACTCCATCTGGGACCAATAGATTCCCAATATTCTTATTGGAAATTGGAAACTGACCAATGTCATATTTCATTCATGGCCATAGGTCTAGTTTTGTACCAATGCATCTATTTAATTTTAAATGAAGAATATACTGTTCCCTACCGATTTTTCCAAAAATTCTTGGAACGCTATAGAATATGCCATAACGCTTTTAAAAGATACCCCCTGTAATTTTTATGTACTCCACGTAGACGCTTTAAACCGATCCGGAGTAGATTACAATTCCTTTGCCTTACCGTCCGATATTATACAGCCCAAGGCTATAAATATGACCCCTAAAGATAATCCGGCAGATATCTTTGCCCGTATTAAGACCATTACCACCAACAAGGAGCATCACTTTATTGTCCTGCACGAGTTTGGAAATATCATAGATATTATCCGCAAAACCGTATTGGAGAAAAAGATAAGCCTTATCGTCATGGGGACCAAAGGGGCCTCGGGCATAAAAGAAACCATTTTGGGCAGCAATACCGGGAACGTCATGACCAAAGTACCCTGTAATCTATTGGTGGTTCCGGAAAAAGCCGTGCAATGCGTCCCCAAAGAAATTGCCTTTCCTACCGATTACCATGTTTTCTATTCCCATTCCATATTGGATGCGATTTCAAAAATGCTCCGTATTACCAATGCCAAGCTAAGGGTGGTCCATATCTCCAAACCTAATATAAAATTAAACGAGGCCCAAAAACAAAATATGGCCTATTTACAGGATTATCTGTTGGAGCTCCATGAAAAATCGCATAGCATCCACAACCTAAAACTTGAAAAGACAAAAACTGCCATTGAGGAATTTGTGATCAACGAGAAAATAGATATGGTAATCATGGTGGCCAAAAACCTTAATTTTCTGCAACAGCTTTTGTTCGGCTCCACCATTAAAAAGATTAGTTTTCAGACCAGCGTTCCTATACTGGTCCTCCATGAATAAACTTTGTCCATATATTGATATGGGGCTACTGATAAATGTCATAGGTTATATATCCCGCCAACGGTACCTTTGGCAGGTATACAAAAGAAAAACCTATGAGGACCGTTTTAATCCCTACCGATTTCTCCAATAGTGCAATGCATGCCATAGACTATGCCCTGAACCTATATAAATGTGAGCGTACCAATTTTTACTTTTTACATGCCTATGCGGATGAGGTTTATGGCCCTTACAGGACCCATGGCGAAACCTCTATTGAAGGGATAAAAAAAACCGTTGGGAACAATACGGATAGATCCTTACAAGATCTCATCCAAAAACTGGCTGCCAGGGAGTACAATCCAAAACACACTTATGAAACGCTTTCAACATTCGACACCTTGGTAGATGCCGTCAACGATTTTGCCAATAAAATAAATGTTGATCTGGTAATAATGGGTACAAAAGGGCAAACTGCAGACAAAAATATTACTTTCGGAAGCCATACCGTACAGGTTTTCAAATACGTGCAATGCCCCGTACTTGCAGTTCCTTTGGACTACAAATACCAACAGCCAAAAAAAATATTGTTTCCCACAGATTATATGCTGCCATATAAACGCAGGGAATTGAAGTTGCTAAATACTTTGGCCTTGGAATTTAAATCGGAAATCCACTGCCTTTACATTTCGGATTTTGAGGACCTAAGCTTCAGGCAATTGGACAATCAACGTTTTTTAAAGGAATCATTGGGCAATGCATTCCTTTTTTTTGAAAGGCACCCCACTACCAATAAGGCCGAGGCCATAATGGATTACATCAAAAAGAACAATATAAACCTTTTGGTCATGGTAAACTCCCGCCATTCATTCCTGGAGGATATGCTGTACAGGTCTACGGTAGACGAAATTGGACTACGATTAAAACTACCCTTTTTGGTGATGCAAAACCTGGCCCGATAATAAAAAGCTACGAGGATGAAAAAAATCTTATTGCCGACCGATTTTTCCGATAATGCCTGGAATGCCATATTTACAGCATTAAAACTCTATACCGATGTAAAATGCAAGTTTCTCCTTTTACATGCCTTTGAGCCAAAAGCCATGAACATGTTGGGACAGAAAAGTCAGCAACGATTAGGGGTTATTTATGACTCATTGGCGCAGCATTCCGCTCGGGAACTGGATAAAATAATGTCTTACCTGAATCAAAACCACCACAACCCGAACCACAGTTTTGAATCCATTTCCAAGTCCGACACTTTGGAAGTATCTGTTAAGGAATTAATATCGGCCAGGGACATAGACCTCGTTGTTATGGGTACCCAAGGCGCTACGGGAGCAAAGGAAATCTTTATGGGCAGCAATACGGTAAAAGTGCTAAAACAACTCAAAAATATTTCCATTATAGCGGTTCCCACGGTCTTTAACTTCCAAAAGCTAAAAACACTGGTATTTCCAACGGATTATACCCGAAAACATGAAAAGTTTGAGCTATTGCCCATGATAGAGCTCACAAAACTTTGGCACACGGCCATACGGGTGATCCATATAGGGGAAGAATTTATACTCACCGATGTCCAGAAAACAAATATGAAAATTTTGGAAGAACGCTTGGCCAATTCCAACTATTCCCTACACAAACTTGGCATGGAGACCAATGTTGCCAAAAGTATTGAACAGTATGTAAATGATACCAGGGCAGATCTACTTGCCATGGTGAGATACAGGCACCACTTTTGGGAAAGAATTATAGGTGAACCCGTTATTAAAAAAATAGCCTTTCATTCCGTGGTTCCAGTACTGTTCCTTCCCGAGCAAGCCTAAGGGCAACCACTAAAATCCGCCTACCGTAGCTAAACTATTATGCAATGAAATTACATACGGAACGGAATTCCTTGGCTACCTCTATATCCCAAATAGACGGGTGCCCCCCTGGTCATTGGCAAAAGGTAGTGGACAGTACTATCCGTTTTTATGCCAACTGCATCCTGCTTGTTGCCAACATCCCCAATCATAGTGTTCAAATACCCATTACCTATTAAAGTGTATATGATAATTGTCATTGGTGGAATTGGCAGGAGCAGCTACTTTTAAAATGTTGAACCGAAACAAAGACTTAAGGATGAAAAATATTTTGATACCTACCGACTTTTCCGATAATGCTTGGAACGCCCTTAAATATGGAATGGAATTGTACCACAAAACCAGATGTACCTTTTATATAGTCCATATTAATCCCATTTCGTATAATTCGGGCGGAGAAGCCGCAATGTATGTTTCACCGGAAATTTTGGAGGAAACCCTACTTAAGGAGAGTAAGCAAAAACTGGAAGAATTGCTCAAAAAGATCCAACGCCTGCCCTTAAACACAAAACATACCTTTAATACATTGGCGCTGTACGGATTTTTCATAGATCATATCAAACAAGAGGTAAAGGATAAAAATATTGACCTTATCATTATGGGGACCAAAGGGGCCACCGGCCTCAAGGCCGTTTCCCTGGGGAGCAATACCGGCAATGTACTTACCAAGGTACGATGCGCGGTTATGGCCGTACCAGAGGACGCCGAATACAGTACCCCCCGGGAAATAGGGTTTCCTACAGATTTCCAGCTAAACTATGATATAAACGTCCTGAACCACATCAAGGAACTGGCATTAATGCATAATTCCGCCCTACGCTTCCTATATGTGTCCAAAAAAGAAAAAGACCTCAGCGACCTTCAAATAAAGAACAAGGAATTTATAAAGAACTATTTTAAGGAAAACGAGCACTCCTTTCATACCCTTACCATAAAGAACCTGGACGATGCAGTGCAGGCATTTGTAGAGAGCAGGGATTTGGATATGTTGGTGATGGTGGCCAAGAATTTGAACTTCTTGGAACGCATCCTGTTTAAACCTTCCGTGGAAAAGATTAGTTACCATACCAGGGTTCCATTTCTAATTGTCCACGAATAGATAATTCCCACTTGCATTCATTGCCGGGAACATCCCGGCAAATAAAAATTTATTGAAACAGACTGTCCTCTAGGCAGTGTCCCGTCCGAACGGCAGGCTTCGGGGAATTTTATTTAACGTGACTCGACATAAAAATAATTGCAAGACATAGATTTCGTCTAAATTTAATAATGCTAATCTAATAGCGGAATAGAGAGGTTATTGTACTGTAATGCTTTTACAATGGGATCTCGACACCGACCGGACAAAATTATCATGAACAACTCATCAACAATTGAATATAAATCAAACTCACGTTATTTAGATCATATATACTGTTGAACAACCCTAAGAATGTCGTTCTTTTGAAGCACTCCGGATTGTCGCCAAACCTGCTTTCCGTTTTTAAACAACAACATGGTAGGTACCCCCCTTACTTGATAGGTACTTGCCAAGGATTGGTTCTTGTCCACATCTATCTTTACTATTTTCAGGGCATTCCCCATTTCCTCCTTTACCTGTTTTAAAATGGGCGCCAACATTTTACAGGGACCGCACCAATCGGCATGAAAATCGACCAAAACAGGGGTTCCGGAATTGATAATATTATTAAAACTATCTTTCATAATTCAATTTTTAAAAAGTAAACTACCCCGGTGCAGGCACGTCCGAACACAAGGGTGGGAGCTCCCGATAGTTATCGGGATCAAATCCCGATTGTCGGGTAAAATTACCCAAACAATGAAAATTCGGAACTGACGAATATCATGGTTTTTAAAAATCTTACACATTAATTTTATTACACCAATATAATACGTACAATGAAACGAATATTGCTTCCCACCGATTTTTCGGACAACTCCCTTAAGGCGATCGACTACACCTTAAAGCTGTTTAAAAATGTAAAATGTAAATTTTATCTTATGCATACCTATATGCCACCAGTGTACAATATGGAATATTTGGTGGGCAGTCCGGGTCTTATAGGCCTGGGAGATATAATGCAGGAAACATCCATGACCCAACTGGAAAAACTAAAAAGCCGTTTGGAAAAGAAATACCATAACCCTGATCACAATTTTATTGTTCATACTGCATTCAACACCCTGGTGAACGAAGTTATGGAAACCGTTGAATCCGAAGACATACATTTGGTAGTAATGGGCACCAAAGGGGCCACAGGGGCAGAGGAAATACTCTTTGGAACGAATACGGTCCATGTCATAAAAAAAGCTAATTGCCCCGTTCTGGTAATACCCCCCGATTTTGAATATGAAAATCCATTGGAAATTTTATTTCCAACAGATTATGAAATAGAGTTCGATAAGAAAAGATTGACACAGCTTTTGGAAATAGCGGATGAACACGGTTCACAGATAAATGTGCTTCATGTTTCCACAGGATATGAATTGACCCCTGAGCAAGAAAGGCAAAGGAAGGCCCTTGAAAAAATTTTGGGCGCCAAGGCACTGTTCCACGATGTTCCCAATAATGAAATTATCAATGCCATCAATGAATTCCAGACCAAAGAAAAAATTAACCTTCTGGCCATGGTCCAGAACAAGCATACTTTTATGGAGCGACTCTTTATTGAACCCATAATCAAAAAAATTGGTTTCCATGTCACTATTCCCTTTATGGTAATTCCTCAATTTTAATTCAAGGATGATGAAAAATATACTTGTCGCCACCGATTTTTCCAATAATGCCTATTGTGCCCTATTCTATGTATCAAAACTTCTTGCTTCGGAAACATGTACTTTTTTCATTCTAAACACCTATTCGGAACTTACCCCGTCCCCCGGCAAAACGCTTCCCATCCTAAACATGAAAAAAAATCTGAGGGAACTGGAATCGGAGTCCAAGGAAAAATTAACGCATACCAAACACAAAATAGTCCTGGACAACGGGAATCCCCTACATACATACAAGACCATTTCGCAAAAGGGCGACTTGGCAAGCATCATATCACAAAAGATCGAGGAACTTAATATCGATTTGTTGACCATGGGGAACAAAGGACTTACGGAAGCTACCGATGTATTTTTTGGGAGCAATACCATAAAAGTGGCCGATCACCTAAAAAAATGCCCTTTATTGGCCATTCCCGGTGAAATGGATTTCCAGCCGATCAAGGAAATTGCCTTTGTGACCGACTTAAAAAAGGATTGTGGCCAAAAAACGATAGATCAACTGTTATACATCGCTTCCCTGTCCAATGCGGCCATAAGGGTCGTCCACGTTCAGGAACAACATATCCTGAACAAAACCCAAGAGGAGAATAGAAAGAAATTGAAAAACGGCTTAAGCAAGGTAGACCATTCCTTTGAGTGGATCAGGAATTTTGACGACAAGGCCAAGGTAATAGATATTTTTTTGGAGAAATTGCAAGTAGATATGTACGCCATGGTGCATCAAAAACGAAACCTTTTTGAAAAACTTACCCGTGAACCGGTTGTAAAGGACGTGAGCATGTACTCTGATATCCCATTCTTAATTCTCCCTTCGCTAGAATGACCATTGTCATAGAAACTGTCATAAAAGCCTATTATTTTTAAATACTAAAGCACTGTCATGGACAAAAGAATATTAATCCCTACCGATTTCTCCAAAAATGCGCTGAACGCCATCCACTATGCCCTCGGCCTTTACGCAAAGCTTAAGTGCGAGTTCTATTTTTTGAACGTGTTCCGCTTGGACAATTACACCACCGGCACCCTTATAATACCGGAACCGGGCAGTGCGGAATACGAAGCGGCCAAAAGGGCGTCAGAGGAAGAATTGACCAACCTATTGGACATGCTGGAGCTGCACCACGACAATCCCAAACATAGTTATCACACCATTTCTTCTTTCAATTTTCTCTCAGAAGCCATGAAACTAACCATTGCAAGTAAGGACATAGACCTTGTAATCATGGGTACTCAGGGAGCTACAGGTGCCAAGGGGATCATATTTGGGAGCAATACGGTAAATGCCATGGAGCATATAAGGGAGTGTCCGGTCATGGCGATTCCGGATGGACTGCGGTTTACTGCTCCCAAGGAAATTGTATTTCCCACCAATTATAAATCTGCCTTTAGTCGCAAGGAATTGAATTATATGATCGAGATCGCCAAGATGCACAATGCGTCCATACGCGTTTTACACTTTGCGAAAAAAGCCGTACTGGACGAAGAGCAGAAAACCCACAAACAACTCTTGGACGATATCCTTAAAAGTGTTGACCATAGCTTCCATACATTAACGGATAAGGACATTGCCCAAGGAATAACCTCGTTTGTCGAGAGCAGGAACAGCGACATGATAGCGTTCATAAACAAAAAGCATTTTCTGTTCCATAACATTTTTTCCAGGCCATTGGTCAAAGAAATCGGTTATGATGCCACCGTACCTATTTTGGCTTTGAACGAATCTTAAAAACACTCTAATATGAAATGAGCCATAACAATTAAGTTGATACCA
>CBFGWQ010000187.1:0-7399 GCA_965652575.1 uncultured Arenibacter sp.
AAAATAAATCCTTTCTTCGCATGTGAAAATAATAATTGATAAAAAAAGGATTAATTTTAAGGAATAAATTAACACTATGCTTTCCAAACGTGCCAGATATGCCATTAAAACCTTAATTTATCTCTACAGAAATGAAGGTAATGCCCCTGTCTCCGCAAAGTCCATTTCAATAGACGAAAACATACCGTTCAAATTTTTGGAAAAAATACTGCGTGAATTACGGCAGCACAAAATTGTAAAGAGTGAACGCGGGGCCGTTGGGGGATACCGTTTTTTCAAACCGCCACAATCAATAAAGGTGGTGGATATTATGCGGATCATTGATGGACCCGTAGCCCTTTTGCCATGTGTCTCCGAGAATTTCTATCAGAAATGTGAGGAATGTACCGATGAGGAGACTTGTAACTTAAGACGCTTGTTTGCCGATCTTAGGGACCAAATGCTTCCTGTACTTGAAGAAACCATCGTAGGACTATCCAATAAATAAAAAAGGAAAATAATACCCTACTTATTTGGTAGGAATTAAAAAGTTTTTAAATTTGCCCTTAATTCATACTATTATGGTATGAATAGTATAAATTAAAAGCTTTTTAAAAACATGAAAACCAAGAATCTAATTTTGCTATTTGCATCGTTCCTTGCCGGGCAGTTTATTTTTTCACAGAACACCATCATAGGTACCGTATACGATGCAGTGACCAACGAGCCACTGCCCGGTGCCAACATTTTGATCAGGGAGACTACCAACGGGGTAATTACAGGTCTGGACGGTAGTTTCAAGATGGAGACAAGGGGTTCGTTGCCCTTGTTCCTCGATATTTCCTTTTTGGGGTACCAGGGAACTGCGGTCGAATTAAAGGATTGGCGTAGCATTGAAGTATTCCTACAGCCTAAGGACGCTGTCCTGGACGAGGTGGTAGTGACCTCAAGAAGACGCATCGAGACCGCCCAGACCATACCCATTCCCATTTCCGTTATCGGGGGCGCAAAAATCCAGGAATCCGGATCTTTCAATGTGAACAGGGTGAAAGAACTGGTCCCATCGGTCCAGCTCTACAGCTCCAATCCCAGGAACACGGGCATTAACATTCGGGGGCTGGGCTCTCCTTTCGGGCTTACCAATGACGGGCTCGACCCCGGGGTAGGGTTTTATGTGGACGGTGTCTATTATGCACGGCCCGCAGCTGCCACCTTGGATTTTATCGATATTGAACGAATCGAAGTATTGCGGGGCCCACAGGGTACTCTTTTTGGAAAGAACACGACCTCGGGGGCTTTTAACATAACGACGAAACAGCCCAGCTTTATACCAGGGGCCGACTTGGAGCTTAGTTATGGGAATTATGGCTTTATCCAGGCCAAAAGCTCCATTACCGGTACTATAGTCCGGGACAAGCTTGCCGGAAGGTTGTCGTTTTCCGGGACACAACGGGACGGTACCCTGTACAACCTCGCCACGGACGAGGACGTGAACGACATGAACAATCTAGGCTTCAGGGCGCAACTACTCTTTACACCGACCGATAGGATCAAGATTACCCTTGCAGGGGACAATTCCAAACAGGAACCGAACGGCTACGCACAGGTCATCGCCGGAGTCGTACAGACCCAACGCCCCGAATACCGCCAGTTCAACACGATTATTTCGGACCTGGGCTATTCCCTGCCCAGCACCAATGCCTTTGATCGATTGATCGACCATGACACTCCTTGGCGATCGCGCAATGAGCTGGGAGGGATTTCGCTGAACGCCGATTTCAATCTCACAAAGGGAACGCTTACTTCTACCACGGCCTGGAGATATTGGAACTGGGGACCTTCCAATGACCGTGATTTTACGGGATTGCAGGCACTGGCCAAATCACAGAACCCGTCCGAACACCAGAACTGGTCCCAGGAGATACGATATGCAGGTGAGGTATCGTCAAAAATCAGCGGGGTGGTCGGACTGTTCTTTATTGGCCAGGAAGTAAGGACCAACGGGACCGAGGAATCAGGATCCGCACAATACCGCTTCGTCCAAAACTCCACCAGCGAACTTTGGCAGACCCCGGGTCTGCTGGAAGGTTACGGAGCAAAAACCCAATCTTCGATCGAGTCCACCAGTACCGCTATTTTTGCAAATATAGACTGGACAATAACGGACGCGTTCCATCTGTTGCCGGGTATTAGATACAATTATGACAAAAAGGATGTGTCCTATGACCGCATCGCATCGGGAGGGTTGGACACCGATGATCCCGATTTGATCGCGCTAAAACAGGTGGTCTATCGCGACCAATCTTTTGAAACGGGGGCCGATGAGAGCAATGTGACCTATGCCCTTACGGCAGCCTACAAGCCCAGTGGAAAGATCAACGCCTATGCCACCTATTCCACCAGCTACAAGCCCATCGGGGTAAACGTTGCCGGCCTTCCGGTAATAGATGGCGAAGTGGCGGTAGAACTGGGGACCATTAGACCTGAGTATGTAAAACATATAGAGGTAGGGGTAAAGACGACCCCCACCAACCGTTCTACCTTGAACGTTACCCTGTTCAATACGGATGTGGAGGATTACCAGGCCAATGTGCAGGCGGCCCAACTGGGGGTGAACAGGGGATACATCGCCAATGCGGAAAAGGTAAACGTAAAGGGGGCCGAACTGGACGCTACCCTGCGTGCGAATGCCAATCTTTCCCTTTATGGTTCCTTGGCCTATACGGACGCGAACTATGTATCCTTCTCCAATGCCCCGGTTCCCTTGGAAGAAGTCGGTGGACCCCAGGCCTTTAAGGATATCTCCGGGGGGAGGTTGCCAGGTATCTCCAAATGGGCAGGTTCCTTCGGGGGGGAGGTCATTTCCGATTACACCGACTTTCTGGCGCAGGAAGGCCGATTTTTCCTGGCGATCGACTCCTTTTTCCGCTCTAAGTTTTCCTCGAGCGCATCCCCATCACAATTTTTGAACATTGATGGATATGGTCTGGTCAATGCCAGGGCCGGGTTCCGTACCGGTGAGGGACTTTCCGTTTTTGTTTGGGCCCGCAACCTGTTCGACAAGGATTATTACGAGCAATTACTGCCCGCCGGTGGCAGTGCGGGGCATTATGCAGCCGTATTGGGCGATCCGGGAACCTATGGAATTACAATTCGCTATAACTTTTTAAAGAACTAGAATGGGATGGACAAGATTAAAGCAAAACACATTTCATTGGTGATCGTCGGACTTAAGATCCTTCTGATTTCCATTGTACTCGTAAAATATTTGCCCCAGGCATCCGCGGAAGACTTACGGTTCGACCGTACCTTTTTCTGGTTTTTATTGGCGGGTTTCCTGGCACAGATCGTAGACGGGGCCCTGGGCATGGCCTATGGCGTAACCTCGAACACCGTTTTATTGGGTTTCGGGCTATCACCGAAATTGGCCTCGGCGGCGGTCCATACCGCCGAAGTGTTCACCACGGGCGTATCGGGGCTGTCGCACATCAAATTTGGCAATTTCAACAAAGCCTTGTTCTTTAAACTTATCGTCCCGGGAACCCTATCGGCCACTTTAGGAGCCTACTTATTGGGTTCCGTAATCGATGGAAAGCTAATAAGACCCTATATCAACGCCTACCTTATGGTATTGGGGGCATTGATCTTGTTAAAGGCGCTGAATAAAAAAATAGCGACAGGCGATAACTTGAAAAGGGCGCCTCTTTATGCTTTGGTGGGTGGTTTTTTGGATGCCATCGGGGGCGGGGGCTGGGGCCCTATCGTCACCTCTAATCTGATCAAACAGGGGAACACGCCAAACGTGGTAATAGGCACCGTCAATACCGCGGAGTTTTTTGTGACTTTTGTAAGTGCAGGGGTCCTTATATTTTTCACGGGGATACAGAGCTGGCAAATTATTCTGGGACTTATTCTCGGAGGAACCATTGCAGCACCCTTAGGGGCCTATGTCACAAAAAAGTTGCCCCCAAAAGTAATGATGGTAGTCGTAGGGTTCCTTATAATTCTCACCTCACTTTTTTCACTTTTAAAAAATTTATTTTAAAATAATCAATTGTTCATATGGTGTCTTCCAGAATTCTATAAAACATAGTCGTAAACCAACAAACAGAAATGTGTCCATGGACATCGAAATGGATGGACTAATATACCGCCTTCAACCGGATGTGCATTTTTAGGTAAAAACATAACGTTAAGATAACGTTACCAATATGGAGACTTTAGATATTTGCACACTATTTCTATACGATAATGGACAATTTATATTTATTGATGATCATTGCCCTTGCCTTCCTGGCAATTGCAGATTTAGTGGTCGGGGTCAGCAATGATGCCGTTAACTTTTTAAATTCCGCAATCGGGTCCAAAGCCATTTCGTTCAAGACCATTATGATCGTGGCCAGTTTGGGGATAGCCATAGGGGCTATTTTTTCCAGTGGTATGATGGAAGTGGCCAGAAAGGGAATCTTTCACCCCGGAGAGTTTATGTTCAACGAAATCATGATCATTTTCATGGCCGTAATGATTACCGATATCCTGTTGTTGGATTTTTTCAATACGGTTGGGATGCCCACTTCCACCACGGTATCCATTGTTTTCGAACTTTTGGGGGCATCAGTAGCCATGTCCTTTATTAAAATAGCCGGGGCAGGTGGCAATTATATGGATATCTATGATTATATAAACACTTCCAAAGCCACGGAAATTATTATGGGCATCTTGCTGTCCGTTGTCATTGCCTTTTCTGTAGGGGCCTTTGTCCAGTATCTCTCCCGTATTCTACTTTCTTTCGAGTTTCGAAAAAAGGCGAAAATCCTCGGGGCCATTTTTGGGGGTATTGCCCTTACGGCAATCACCTATTTCATCCTTATCAAAGGATTAAAAGGGGCCACTTTTGTAAGTGATGGTGTTTTGGATTATATAAAAAACAATACCAACACCATTATCATTGGAAGCCTGGTACTTTGGACCCTGATATCCTACATTATTTCGATAGTTTTAAAATATGACGTTTACAAACTAATCATTATAGTGGGTACGTTTGCCCTGGCCCTGGCCTTTGCCGGAAACGACCTTGTCAACTTTATCGGAGTCCCCATCGCCGCTTGGCAGTCCTTTGATGCCTGGCAGGCTTCCGGGATTCCTGCAACCGAATTTAGCATGACGGTGCTGGCAGATAAGGTAGCTACCCCAACCGTATTGCTCTTTATTGCCGGAATGGTAATGGTGCTTACCCTATGGTTTTCCAAAAAAGCACGTTATGTAACCCAAACAGAAATAAACCTGTCCAGGGAAGGGGAATCCAAGGAACGCTTTCAACCCAATTTTCTATCCAGGGGCATCGTAAGATCGGCCATGATGCTGTCTACGGCTACCACTGCCCTTATCCCTAAAACCTTACAGGACAAAATAGACGCCAAATTTAAAAAGCCCGTTATACCCCTTTCCAAGGATAAGACTTTTGAAATGCCGGCCTTTGATATGGTAAGGGCTTCCGTGAACCTAATGGTGGCAGGGGTGCTAATTTCCTTGGCTACCTCCTACAAATTGCCATTATCCACCACTTATGTAACCTTTATGGTGGCAATGGGTTCCTCTTTGGCAGATAGGGCATGGGGAGCGGAAAGTGCCGTATACCGTGTTGCAGGGGTGTTGAATGTTATTGGGGGCTGGTTCTTTACCGCCATTATCGCCTTTGTTTCTGCTGCTGTAATTGTTAGCCTTATCAATATACACGTCCCCTCCATGGTGGCCGTTCTGTTGTTATTGGCCGTCCTTTTGCTTGTAAGGAACTATATTTCCCATAATAAAAAATCCAAGGAAATAAGGGCCGAAGACAGTTTAAGAAAGGCCGAAAGCAGTTCCATCCAAGGGGTAATTGAAGAAAGTGCGGACAATATTTCCAATGTGGCAAAAAGAAGCAACAAAATTTATACCCATATTATCGACGGACTTGCCAAACAGAATTTGGAGCTTCTGAAAAAGAACAAAAAAGGGGTTGTTAAACTTTCTGAGGAAATAGATGAGTTACGGGACCATATATTTTATTTTATTAAAAATTTGGACGAGGCCAGTGTTGGGGCAAGTAATCTTTATATCAACATATTGGGATATTTACAGGATATGGCCCAATCCTTGGAATACCTCAACAAGATAAGCCATAAGCACATCCACAATAACCATAAAAAATTAAAATACAATCAGATCAAAGAGCTAAAGGAAATTGATCTGGAATTGCAGAAATTGTTGAGTGCAACAAAGACTGCCTTTGAAACCCGATCTTTTGAACGTATTGGCGTAATTTTTGCCAGCAAGCAGGAACTTCTGGATATGGTTTCCCAAAAAATAGAAAAACAGATCGCCAGGACACGTACCGAAGAATCCAGTCCAAAAAATACTACTTTGTACTTTACCTTTCTTTTGGAGACGAAGGATTTTATTAACGCCACCATGAATCTTTTGGAACTTTATTACAACGAACACGATAGTACGGTAATCCCTGCCAAATTGGAATTGCAATAGGGTTCATAACAATTACAGGCCACGTACAAAATACAATTTAATGGTGTTTTTTGCCCATGCCAAAGGAAGTTTCAGGATAGTGCCATTGAATATTATGCCCCCATGGATTGGCCTTCCCCTAAAAGTGGGCCTATAGTGTTCATAAAAATCCAAAAAGGGATGTAAATATAAGCCGGATCGACTTTGGATTATCTATAAAAATTCATTTCATCCATATATTTCCAGACCCTTTCAGGAAGCATAGGCCTAACATTCTTACCCAATTTATGTTGTTTCCTAATAAAGGTAGAGGATATTTCCATGATCGGGGCGGCTACGTGTTGAATTTTTTCATGATCCCTGAAACGATGCTCCACTTCGCCTTCTGAAATCCTTGGATAGACATAAATGGAATGGTTTTCCAGAATTACCTCATAATTTTTCCATTTATGGAGCCCCTTTAAATTATCCTCCCCCATTATCAAACAGAAATTGTGTTTGTCCCCATATTTTTCCAGTAAATGGGCAAGGGTATTTATGGTGTAATTGGGCTGGGGCAGATCAAACTCTATTTTGCTCGGTTTCAATTTGGGGTAATCCAAGGTAGCTTCTGTCACCAACTGATAGCGATGGTGATTGTCCAACAGGCTTTTTTTGGTCTTAAAAGGACTTTGTGGCGTAACCACAAACCAGACCTCGTCCAGATCGGAAAACTCTACCATATGGTTGGCAATCACCAAATGCCCTATATGGATCGGATTGAAGGTGCCAAAATAAAGTCCAATTTTTTTTTTCATACGAAATTTGATTCAATATCATTTTTCAATGAAGCACTCCGGATTTAGGGGGCGGACCAATCCAAATTAATGTCAAGTCAAGACTAAACCTACGGGTAATTTAAACGTTGACTGGACACTAG
>CBFGWQ010000188.1:0-7376 GCA_965652575.1 uncultured Arenibacter sp.
ATCTCAATTCTAATGCGCCCCACAATTTTCTTTCACAATTATTTCTACGGGAACATCCATATTTAAATCTGAGGGGTCCTGTTCCGTTAAAAATTTAAACATCCCCTTTATAGCGGTATAGCCCTGAAATTCGGGCTTTTGATTAATTAAAAAATCTATTTCCTGCTTTCTTAGGCACTCCAAATTATCACGGTGCAGATCAAACCCCACTACAGAAACATTGGAAACATTATAGGTCTTTAAAATTTCCGGAATTAAATAAGACCTTGCATTGGTAACAAAAATACCTTTTCGCCCTGGATCCCCGAACCAATTTTCTATTTCAGGACTAATTTCAAAAGGCCTATCTATGGGCTGGTTAATGGTCATAATGGAAATTGCCCTGTCCTCGAAATTCGTTGCAAAGAATTCCCTAAAACCATTTTCCCTTTGTTGATTGTTGGCGTGCAATCCCCGTTCGGTTACAATATTGATTACGAAATAGCGCCCCTCGGTCCCGACCAGCCCATGCAGGAGCCTAGCGGCCACCATTCCTGCCTTATGTGAATTCTGCCGAATAAAATAGGAAGGGCAATCCAATTGGATCTCCGTATCCATAAAGACCACAGGAATCTTTTCAGCTTTGGCCTTACTTAAAAGATTATTGCATTCCGCCATAAAAAATGGGACCGTCACCAAGGCGTCATACTTTATATCCATAATGGCATCGCCCATTTTCACAAAGGATAAGGGATCGGTAAAATAATAATAGGAAACAAGGATGCCCATCTCACTTAATTCCTCCACAGCCTTTTCAATCCCTTTTTTGGGCAATTCCCAATAACTCCAATTGCTGGACACCTCAGGTATAAGTACGGCTATTTTTAATTTCTTGCGTCCCGCCAAATTAAGGCGACTGGCCACCGTATTCTTTTTATATCCGGTTTCCTTAATAATAGCCCTTATCTTTTCCCTTGTTGCTTTGGATACCCCGGCCCTATTGTGCAACACCCTATCTACCGTACCAATGGAAACATTGGCCAGTTTGGCAATTTGTTTGATTCCGATAAGATTATCCATAGACCAGCTTCCTTAAATTAACATTGAAGGGCAATCCCAAATAGTGGCAAAACTACAACAAGATTCTAAGAGAATGTCTAAGTTTTATCCTTTGGTTCTTATCTATGTGCCGGCCGGCTCCTTCGCTAAAAATATCTACAAGACATTTTCTTTACGCTCGGCCCTGTCTTTTCCCGCTATACATCAGCTATTTTTCGGTCCGTAGCTAGGGCTATGATCCCGATAGCTATCGGGATCAAAATACCTTTGTCCAACAAAAACCTGCCGGTAGGCAGGAATACACTATAAATTATTCCAAAAACAAAATTTGGACAGTCTCTAAGATTAATATTTAAAAACCTTATTTCCGGCCAAAACATCCTGGGCCTTCTCATCAAAAGTGGATTTCAATCCGGTCCTAAGGGCCGCTGTGGTCATTATGTTGGCAATGGAATGATTGTAGGCTGCTTCTATCGGGCCGTTTGTTTCCTTTCTGCTCCTAACGCATTCCATCCAATTCAACATATGTAAGGAGGTCATATCGTCTGCCCCGGTGTCGGCGGAGGTAACCACTTGTACGGCACTATCCGAGAGATCAAATTCTGGTAAAAGATTCTCTTGCATTCCCATTTTATTGGCATGGGAAGCTTTTAACCCTCCGTTCGGACCCACCTTATTCGTGTCCAGGTTCAATTCTCCCCCATTGGAATAGTAGATCTCCTTGGTACCTCCCGCAGAATTGGTAAATCTGGAAGAATATACCACTTGGAAACCTTTGGAAAGGTCATCCAAAGGTCCATAATCAAATACCGCGGTCATGGTATCATAATTTTTTCTTCCGTCTTTCCAAAGATAGATTCCTCCATTGGCCGCAACACTCCTTGGATGGTCCAATCCCGAAAACCAGTGAACAGTATCGATCTGGTGGGACATCCATTGGCCCGGAATGCCTGAAGAAAATGGCCAAAACAATCTATACTCCAAATACTTTCTGGGGTCCCATGCCTCATAAGGCCTGTTCATTAAATAGCGTTTCCAATCCGTATCCGATTCCTTTATTTGACCCGTCAATTCGGGCAAACGCCATCTATCTGGTTGATTTACGTTCCAACTCATTTCAACCATTACGATATCCCCAAACTTACCCGATTTAATATAGTCGTTGGCCGCATGATAGTTACGACCACTTCGTCTTTGGGAACCGATTTGAAACACGATTCCAGCATCTTCGACTGCTTTTTTGCCCACCCTGGCATCGTCCATAGTCTCGGCAAATGGCTTTTCCACGTACACGTCCTTTTTGGCATTGGCCGCCTGTACGGTGTGCAGGGCATGCTGAAAATCTGGAGTGGAAATTATGACAGCGTCTATTTTATTCTCCTCGTACATTTCATCATGGTTTCTCCAAACCCTCATCTTGTTCCCGGTTTTCTCCTTCAGGTAGGCAGCTCCTTCGTCCCTTCTGCGGTTCCATATATCGGAAACCCCAACAATCTCAAAGTTCTGTTTTTTATGATGACCCAAGAATGCAGGGATCAACGCCCCTTTGGCCCTATTGGAAAAACCGGCGATCCCTACCCTTACCCTATCGTTGGCACCAATGATCCTACTATAACTTTTAGCACTCATAGCATTGATTCCCAAAGCTATACCTCCTGATGCCAATGCTGTTTTTTTGATAAAATTTCTGCGTCCTTCACTCATGATCAATAATTTCTTAAATTAAACAGTTTCTTAAAATTCCCTTACTTTTATGCTTCTAAAGGAAACATGGTCGCCATGATCCTGCAATAGGATCCTACCGGCCGGAATTGTTCCAAAATTTTCCCATTTCTCGTACTTGCTTTTTTCTACCAGGGCCTTGAATGCCTGACTAAAACGGTCGTATTCCACCACCTTTACGTTATTCAGCCAATGTTCAACATGACCTCCCTTGACCACTATACGGGCATTGTTCCATTTATCCACCCCATTAAAATTCTTGCCCCTGGAATTTTCAAAATTCTCGGCACGAATTAAATCGTAAAGTGACCCCACGGTCCTATTTCCATTTTTTCCCATTTTTGCGTCCGGATGTTCCTTATCGTCCAACACTTGGAACTCCAGCCCTATGGCCGAACCTTCGCCCATATTAAGACCTGGATCAACAAAATATTTTATACCGCTATTGGCCCCTTTGGTCAACTTAAAATCTATACTTAATTCAAAATTGCTGAACGCCGAGGTAGTTACAATATCCCCGCCATTCCTGGATTCGGCCCCATCGGACGACAGAACACTTAGTATACCATCTTCCATTTTCCAACCTTTCGATGGAAACGTATTTAGTTTGGCTCCTCTCCATCCCTCGGACGTTTTACCGTCCCATAATAATCGCCAACCTTTTCTAATCTCATCTACAGTAAGCTGATTCTGCAAATAACTTATCTCCGGAGCGTATCCGGCTACCGGCTTGCGCTCCTTCTCCAAATCCGAAGTTTTGATCCTTATGTTCTTCCATTTCACTATTTTGCCCTCCAAATCGGCTCCGTGTATGGAATGCACCTGAAAAGCGATAAATCCTTTGGCCGTAACATCATCTACCAAATTGGCACACTGTATGCCATTTATCCAAGTTCCTATATTGTTGCCGATGGCCTCAATCCTATAATGGTTCCACTCCCCAGGTTTAAAAGCATTTTGTCCTTTGATGTTCCTGGACAAAGGGTATAACCAGCCCCTTCTTGCCTCGTCATATATCCCCCCGGCCCATTTTCTATCACTGGTCTCAATTTCACACTGGTATCCATGGACCCGTCCGTCCTTATAATCGGAAAGGCTCAAACTTCTAAATTGCACCCCGGAATTAAGTCCGTTTTCTACAAATACATCAAACTCCAATATAAAATCGTCATAGACCTTTTTGGTGGCCATAAAACTATTGGGGGTATTTAACCTGGAAATTCCGATCATCTCCCCATTTTCAATGGTATACTTTGCATTTCCGTTCAATTGTTGGAAATTGGAAAAATCCTTCCCATTAAAGAGCGTTTCCCACCCATCCTGGGCAAAAGCGGTAAAAAAAGCAAAATGAAGCAGTATTGCCAAGCTTATCTTGGTCAGTTTTCTATTAGCCATAAGATTTAATAATTAATTTTCGTTAACGTTAACGAAAATATAAAAATATGTTGAACCAACAACATTATAATTCATAAATTCACGTATATAATTTTAAATAGGTATGAATTTAATAGTATTGCCCTCAAAATTATGTTATATCCTAAAAATACAAGCCTTTGTGCTGCTATACCAATATATACGGACAACCAATCTTTGGAAAATTATTGGATCAACTTATCTTGTTGACCAATCCCATAAAACACCTCAACCCATTAAATACTATCGATGCCTATAATCCAATCCAATTATAACCCCCCGTTGCCCTTTAAAAACGGGCATATCTCCACCATTTACTCCGGATTGTTAAGAAGGGTCAATGGCCTGGTTCAGCAACGTGAACGATTGGAACTGGCAGATGGGGATTTTCTTGATCTGGACTGGAGCTACGCAGCCTCACCCAGCAATAGGGTAGTCATCCTTTTGCACGGTTTGGAAGGCAATGCCCAAAGACCCTATATTACAGGGAGTGCAAAACAGTTCAATATAAGCGGTATTGATGCCTGTGCCATTAACCATAGAGGTTGCAGTGGTGAGTCCAATCGTCTTTTACGGTCTTATCATTCCGGGGCCACCGAAGATTTGGAAGCCATAATAAACCATCTTCTAAAAGAAAAAAAATACCCCAATATTTACATAATGGGATTTAGCCTGGGGGGTAATATGACCCTAAAATACCTAGGGGAAGGTAGGGCCATTCCCAATGAAATAAAAGGAGCGGTCGCAATATCCGTGCCCTGCAGCCTATACAGTTCACTCTTAGAACTATTGAAACCAAAAAACATACTTTATGCCAAACGGTTTATGAAACATCTTCTGGAAAAACTTCGTGCAAAACAGCTTCTCTTTCCAGACAAAATCAGCGATTCGGATATTGCCAAGATTAACAATTTAAAGGATTTTGACGATATCTATACCAGTAGGGTACATGGATTTAAGGATGCCCTTGATTATTACGAAAAATCCAGTTCGTTACAATTTATCCATACCATTGGAACCCCTACCTTAATTATAAATGCACGGAATGATTCATTTTTAGGGGACCAATGCTATCCTTACAGGGAAGCAGAACAAAACAATTCCATACATTTTGAACTTCCCTTGTATGGAGGCCATGTAGGCTTTTATGGTGAAAAAAATATCACCTATACGGAAAAAAGGGCATTAAAATTCGTTGAAGGATTATATTAAATAATCTATTTCTTATCTTCGTAAAATAATATACCTAAACAATGAGAAAATTATTTATCCCTTTGGCCTTGGCTGGGTTGATCCTTAGCTGTGGCGAAAAAAAAGAAGAAAAGAAGGAAGGTTTTGAAATGAACCGTACCAAAAAAGAAGTAAAAGCGGAACCTGTAAGCGAGGGAGTGCCTGTAGACATGAACAACAAAGGTGTAGGCCCAATTAAATCGGTTACATTTGCAGATGAAATTGATGCCGAGCTGGCAGCCAAAGGACAAAAAACATTCAGTACCATTTGTGTGGCCTGCCACATGGCCGAGCAACGTTTAATTGGCCCGGCACTAAAAGGCGTTTTTGAAAGAAGAAGCCCGGAATGGGTGATGAATATGATACTGAACCCGGATGGTATGCTCAAGGAAGACCCCATAGCCCAAGCCTTGTTGAAAGAGTATAACAATGCGGTTATGCTTAACCAGAATCTTTCGGAAGAGGATGCGCGTGCCGTAGCAGAATATTTAAGGACCCTATAGAGATAAGGCTTCGTAAGAAATAAAAAGGCGTTTGCAACAATAAAATTATTGCAAACGCCTTTCATTTTATGGCTAACAAAAAAACCGTCTTAGGTAATTACTCCAAGACGGTCCTAACTAAATAACCAACCAAAAACTTCTTTATATCGCTGCCTAAAACTTTACGGCAATAATTATATCATTTTTTCCGACCACTTTCATGGTCCCCAGTACGGCTTTCGCCCCCTTCTTATCCAATATTCAAATAGATAATGGACACCTTGCCTTAAAACTTGTACAACGTTCCACTTTTAGAATGTTACAGCTGCATTGACTATTATTAATAACGTACAGATCCAAGTAATCATTGCCCATATAATCATAATCCGGTGTTAAAGTTTTATGCGTTTCATCGTTATAAACCTCGAATGTGGAATACCCCCTTGTTTGTGCGGTCAGCAGTTCCTAATGGCCCCTATCGGGATAGCCCTTGTTCAGGATTGGGCAGTTACAGTTTTCAGTAGGCAGTAAGAAAGTTCAATGTTCAATTAACAATTAGCAATGTCTCAATTCTAGCATCCAATATGTGGCTTCGACTACGCTCAACTACCGTAATAAGTGGTCGAAGATTGGGCGAAGTCGATATTGATAATAACAATTTTCAGTTGACAGTGGGTTATGGTTCAATATCAAATTCTAACATTGGAGAACTAAATTCCCCTCTTGAGAGTACCCGTCCCGCTTTTTTCCGGGAGGTTAGGGGTATGTATGTGGATTGAGCGGAGTCGAGGCCTTTTTATAGAAGCTGGTAGTGGGCAGTAGCAGTAGGCAGGGAGAAAGTTTCAGGTTTAATGTTCAAAGTTATAAAGTTTACAAAGTTATAAAGTCTAAAGTTGATTGTCTAACGTCTAGCATCTAGAATCTAATATCTAGCATCCAATGTGTGGCTTCGACTACGCTCAGCCACCAAATAAATGTTCGGAGATTGAGCGGAGTCGAAATCGGATTAGACTAATCATTTGTCTAACATCTAGCATCTAATATCTCAATTCTAATATCTAGCATCTAAAATCCAATGTCCAACATCTTGTTTTGAATCTCCAAAAAACAGTCCTACATTGCCAAGGATTTTATTGAGCCTGTACTCGTCCAGATTAATTCCGGACCACTGCCGGGCCCTTAATTTTTTTGATAAGAAGATTAGGGAATTATTGGGTATGGGATGTGTACAATGAAAAATAAACAGAAACGAACATTAAGAAATTTAAACCTGTGAAATGGGCATGACCAAAATTTGGTTACAATCCCAAATAAAGATATGCAAATTACACCCGCCTGAACGATGTAGTCTGGCAGGTATGACCGCTAAAAAACAATAAATATCCACATATGAAACAAGCATTAATAAATTTTAAAAATTACTTCACATCCCGATTGCTCCTATGTTTGTTTTAATTTAAGAGTTTAGATTTGTAAATATAAGTGAAAGGG
>CBFGWQ010000189.1:0-7284 GCA_965652575.1 uncultured Arenibacter sp.
TTCCTCCCCGCGCATTACATCGGTATCGGTGCGGGCCCCGGAAATCAATAGAAGGTTCAGATCAGGGTCCATAACAATTGACTTGCTTATCAGGTCTTCCCCCGTAAAGGCGATAGGCAATTTGCAATAATCCAATTCCTGTATGCCTATGGAGGATGACAGCATTCCGGAAGCCACCAAAGGATAGTTCCCTACACCCTTCAAATCCAACTTTTCCAACTGCGCCAACAAATAATCGGCAAAAAAGGTTTGCTGGGACAGTTCCGTTTGTTGTTTAAATAATTGATAGCATTTTTTGATCCCCAAATCGGTCCTATGCTCCAAGAGTACCTTTAAGGAATGGGTATCCACCAAGCGCAGTCTAAAATTGGAGGTGCCCCAATCACAACTGATAAATTTTTCGGGTAGCCCCATATTTGTCATAATGCTTCAATTACTCTTTTGACCAATTGGATTTTACAAATGGGGAATGTACCATAGGTCCCATTATTTCCGAAAAATACGTTATTTATTTACATCCCCAACCCCATCACCATTAATCATTATTGCCCGATACTTTTTCATTGGCCCCATGCTTTCCTAACTTTCCCAATGGTCGGCAATGATTTGAATTATTTCCCCATTGCCTTCATCAAGATCGCCCAACATTTCCCGTTGTTTAAGAATTTCAACTTTCATATCGGATATAATATCCCGGTATTCGGAATCGTAATACGCATTGTGAAGTTCATTGGGGTCTTCTTCCAGATCAAAGAACTCCCAATATTTTTGGGGTTGCCCTTGAGTGTACCCATTTGCCTTGAGTCCGTTGCCATAATAAAACGCCAGCTTGTAACGCTCTCCCCTAATCCCAAAATGGCCGGGACGGTCTTTGGAATGGTCCCAATACCTGTAGTAGCCATACTTGCGCCAATCTACAGGGGTATTCCCCTTCAGGTTCTCCCGAAAACTATGTCCTTGCATCGTTTCCGGATAATCAATTCCCGCATAATCGGCGAACAGGGCGGAGAAATCCGCGTTTTCAATAATATCGTCATTTCGGGTCCCGGCAGGAATCTCTTTGGGATACCTTATTACAAAGGGCATGTGAATGGATTCCTCATAGATCAAACGCTTGTCGAACCAACCGTGTTCCCCTAAAAAATAACCTTGATCGGCCGTATAAATAACTATGGTATTTTCTGCCAATCCGGATGCATCCAGGTAATCCAACAACCTACCAATATTGTCATCTATGGCAGCCCCGCAGCGCATAAAATCCTTGACAAACTTCTGATAGGTCTTCATTCTTGCCTCATCGGCACTTAGTCCATCCACCGAAAAGGGCAGTTCCGGATAGGCCATATAGTCCTTTCTCAATGCCGGATCTGCAGTGGCGGCCAAATAACGCTTTTGAAGGTTGTCTATGGATTGCCCTTTAAAGACCCGCCCTGTGGTTTCCGCACCTTGATCGTAAAATGAATCGGGAACGGGAATTTCCTCATCACGATACAAATGGCCAAACCGTTCCGGATAATCGTAAGGTTCATGCGTGGCCTTAAAGTGGCACATGGCCATAAAAGGCTTGGATTTGTCCCTATTTTCTATCCATTCCATGGTTTTATCCGCAATGATATCGGTACTAAAGCCTTCCACTACCTTACCGCCCCCATAATAATCCTCCCAATTGTCCGCAGTTTTCAATCTTGGGTTCCAATAATCTCCCTGCCCCGGTAATACGGCGTAATAATCAAATCCTGCCGGCTCTTGTTTTAAGTGCCATTTTCCTATAATGGAGGTGGAATACCCCCCTTTTTGAAACTCTTTTGCTATGTTGTTGTGATCGGGGGACAAACCCGCACCCAAGGTAGTAACCCCATTGATGTGACTGTACTGTCCGGTAAGGATAGTTGCCCTGCTGGGGGTACAAATGGAATTGGAAACCAAACAATTCTCCAAGACACAGCCTTCGGATGCCAATCGCTTAATATTGGGATTGTACACATAATCCTTTAAAATTCCCCCATATATGCCCCATGCCTGGGCCGTATGGTCATCGGACATAATAAAAAGAATATTGGGCCTTTCGGATTTGGCAGGGATCTGTGACGTAGGCTTTTTTTCCTTACAACCAAAATTGGCAAACAACACTACTACCGTTAAAATTGCGAAAAGGTTTCTAATTTTCATCATGTTTAATTTTAAGGCTTAAATTTCCTAAAATTCGCCCTAAAACCAAAGAAAACTATCCGTAATTAATGGAGCTATACTTATAATCCCAATTATTTATGGCCCCAAGGGTCGGAGCATCTTTGTATTGATACAGCATTTATTAACATAAATTAAAAGATTTCTAATGTCTCCTCGAGACCCAAGAAATTTTATTTTTCAAGCGGGTATGATGACATTATTTCAGAAATTTTATTTTGAGGTACAAAACAAATACGATATCGGTAGAGTGATAGTTAAAGGTTTCATTAATAAATCGAAGGTTTCCGGGGCGTCATTTCGAATGCATATGAGAAACCGAAGGTTCAGCAAAGCTAAACCGAAGGTTCACGAATACCCCTAAAATAAATATACATGAGCTAAATCGCACTTCTAGCTCCCGGCCAGTATATGTGACTTCTCTCCCGATAGCTATCGGGAGTCCCGAAAAGGGACTCCGTCGAAGTGACTACGTTGCCGAGTTCGTATCATTATCATTGAGGTTCTTAATAAAGAGATGTCAATGGTAGCGGACGGATGCTATATAAACAACTGATTTTAAATAAAATATATATCACGTTAGTTAAATTCCATTCTTTAATGCCTCCTTTTTCTTCCTTGCATAGTACCTGCCCTGTTTTACGTAATAAGAACCCACAGGCGGGGCATTATCCCCAAATTCCTTCCTAATGTACGTCAAAATCTGGGCTATTTCTTCATCTTCCAAATAATCTACCGGTGGCATTACACCGTCAAAGGTCTTTCCATTCACTTCAATAGGTCCACTTAAACCACTCAATACAACGTCTATGAGTATTTTTTGGTCCCCTTTTACCCATTCGGAACCGGCAATGGGCGGAAACCTACTGCCGTCTCCCATACCATTGGCCATATGACAGGATCCACAGTATTTGTTGTATAATAGTGCCCCGGCTTCGGCCCTCATCGGAGTAAGGTCATCCTTTTCCTCGTCGGGAGTCTTTATATGGGGGAGATTCTTGAGTTTTTCCATTTTCGCCAGCTGTGCATTCCCAAAGTTCTTTTTATCGCCCTTATACATGACCCTCCATATTTTTCCGTGTTCACTTTCGCTGATATACAAAGAACCATCCGGCCCCATGGCAATGCCCATGGGCCTGTATCCTGCATCATCGGTATCAACGATCTTATCTACCTGGGTAAAACCATCGGCAAAAACCTCCCACTCACCAAATTTCCCATCTATAAATGGGACAAAACCAATAAAATAGCCGGCTTGGGGAAAGGGTGCCCTAATGGTGGAACCGTGAAAGGCGATAAAGGCCCCATTTTTATAATGTTCAGGGAATTGATCTCCCTGGTAGAAATGCAGGTCATTGGGTGCCCAATGGCCCGGAAAACCAATTATGGGCTGTGCGTATTTGGCCCCATCGCCCTCCTTTTTACCATCCCCCCCGTATTCGGGATTTAGCAATTTTTTGCCCTGCATATGATCGTAATAGTAGTATGGCCAACCGGCATCGGTCCCCTCCTCGATCTTAAGAAATTCTTCCGACGGCAACATGGCACTTTGCCAAGGGGAAAAGTATTCCGGCCAATTACGGTTTAGATTGTCCCTTCCGTGCTGCAGGGCATACAAGGTATTGTCGTAATGGTTCCAATCCATTCCTACAATACTCCTGATACCTGTGGCATATCGGTATCCGTCCTTTTGCATCTGACCGGGCCTATCGGCATCAAATTGCCAAATGCCGGCATGCCACTCCAGTTCCGGACAGGGATCCTGCCCCTGTGCGCCGGGCATTCTGTCCTGTTCTTTCGATTGGCAGATATCCCCGGGGGAACCAAAGGGAACATACATATGGCCGTCCCCATCAAAAGTAAGTGGTTTGGCAATATGGGAATAGCCATATGGGGAATTTCTATAATCATCGGTGAGCATTACCTCCGGTTCACTTTCCGGCACCAACTTTCCTTTTGTAAGTTTTTGCCGATACACGGTACTGGCGGTGCTATAATATAAAAAATCCTTATAGATCCGCATTCCCGTAGCATAATAACCCCGTTGATCAAATACCCCAAACCGTTCTATTTGGTCCGCTTTTCCGTCATTATCGGTATCGCGAAGACCAATGTTCTCACCCTGTTCATGCGCAAATCGCATCTTTATATATATATCCCCATTGTCATTAACGGCAAGATGCCGGGCGGACCCGATACTGTCCACCACCACTACCGCCTCAAAACCTTCCGGAAGTATTAATCCCCCATTATCAATGTCTCCAGGCGGCAGATTCTTCGTGCATTGCGTCAAAATACCGCAAAACAGCACTATAAATAGAATGCTTTTTAAGCGAAGGGGAACTGCCATTTCCTTATATTTCCTTTTCCGTGCCAAGTAGCGAGTGTTATGTTGATTACAGCCTAGAAGTGTTAATCCCCCATGAATTAGTTTAAAAATCATGGTCTATTTTAGTCGCCATGGGAAACCGTGTGCCATCTTTTATCCAACGCACATAAACCTCTGATTACCACAACGAACAACTCCTCCTAAACTAATCAAATTTGTTGAAATAATTAAAAAACATTTTAAGTTTCTAAGCGACTCCGAATTATTTTTAATGGATGGTTCCAATATGATAGAGGTATAAAACTTCAAAATCCTGGGACCCGTCCCGATCAACGGAGAATTTTCAATTCTTTAATGTAGTGGTGTATGCCTTTGGTAAAGCTTCTTTTTTGTGCGTAATGTGGGGATATGGGAATAATATGCCAGGAATGGGATGCGTTAAAGTGCATAGTTTTAACTATTTTTGAGACCAATAAAATAGACTAATGGAAAACACAGAAGATATCCGTTGGGTTCAACGATTTAGCAATTATAATAAAGCGCTGGCAAAATTAAGTAATGCCATTGCCTATATAAACCGTAATTTTTCAGATGATGACAATTCTGAAAAAAAGAAAAATTTAGGTGATATCTTAAATGACATTATAAAGCAAGGGTTGATTCAAAGTTTTGAATATACACATGAATTGGCCTGGAACGTAATGAAGGATTATGCCATTTATCAAGGCAATGTAACTATTGGTGGTTCTAGGGATGCCACAAGAGAGGCTTTACAACTTCACATTATTTCAAAAGGCAAAGTGTGGATGGAAATGATAGCAAGTCACAATAAAACTTCCCATACTTATAATGAAGAAACGGCCAACGAAATATTCACTAAGATTATAGATGAATACCATCCTGCATTTATGGCTTTTCAAAAAATAATGGAAGAAAAAAGAAGTGGAATACAACCTAATCTTTTTGAAGAAAAATAAAAATAATGTACGGATTGGACACAGAAGATATTGAAGCAATAAATAAAGTATTCTCAAAATATTCTGAAATTGAGAACGCCATACTATATGGTTCACGTGCCAAAGGGAATTATAGAAACGATTCTGATATTGACCCTACATTAATTGGCGGAAAACTTACTTTATCACAGCTTTTTGAAATTGAAACAGAATTGGACGACCTTCTTCTTCCCTACAAAATTGACCTATCCACCTACCACAAAATTGAAAACCCGGATTTAATGGAACATATTAAAAGAGTGGGAGTTATTTTTTATAAAAAAGAAGAGAATTCCGCACACAGATCGAATACCAGCGTGGGCAGAAATACGAGTTGTGATAAATAATCTCAAAAGATAGTTTCTTCACTTATGCACCTATGATGTACCTGTTTAAAATTGAAAAAGCCTCCAATTTCTTGAAGGCCTTTGTTTACTATGCGGTCCGGACGGGACTCGAACCCGCGACCCCCTGCGTGACAGGCAGGTATTCTAACCAACTGAACTACCGAACCGTGGCATTTAGCGAGTGCAAATATACACCCCTTATTTAATTGCACAAACAATTTTTTAAAAATAATGCAGGTTTCTACATAAATTTTTGGCGCTCCACCATAAAGGTATTCATTATCAGGGAGAAGTTATCCCTTACATCCACTTCCACGTATTTAATTTTATATTGGGCACATTTTAACCGCAGTGCCACAAAGTAAGACCCCACCGCTTTCCCATAGGCCTCTTTTACGGTATCGGCATACAGATCGATATGGGCCCCGGTTTCCACATCCAAAAAACGCTTGGGGGCATTTTCAAAATTAAAGGAGTATTCCGTTTCCTTGTCCATTACATGAAAAAGGATAACCTCATGTTTATTGTACTTTAAATGCCGTAAGGCCTGGAACAACTGCCCATCATCCCCGGATGATTGGAACATATCCGTGAATAGTACAATCAAACTCCTTCGTTTTATTTTTTCGGCAATCTGGTGCAAATAGATATAGGTTTCCGTCTGCCTGGCCGGTTTTGTGTCCTTACCGATCCGGCTTAATTGGGCCAATAACATTTGGTGATGCCTTTCACTACTCTTTTCCGTTGCATAGAAATTATATTGGTCGCTATAAACACTTAGGCCAACGGCATCGCGCTGTCTCTTAAGTATGTTCATCAAAGCGGCAATGGCCAGGACCCCAAAACCTATTTTATTAAGATTGTCAAGGGTCAAGGTCCCTACCTCCGGGTAATACATAGAAGCCGAATTGTCCAAGATCATATGGCACCGCAAATTGGTCTCCTCCTCGTAACGCTTGGTATACAACTTATCGGTTTTGGCAAACAGTTTCCAATCTATATGTTTGGTACTTTCCCCGCTATTATAGATTTTATGCTCCGCAAATTCTGCGGAAAACCCATGAAAGGGACTTTTATGGATGCCACTGATAAATCCTTCCACCACCTGAGCTGCCAATAATTCCAAGTTCTGGAACAGGCTTGCCTTATGTAGTTCGGATGGTAGGTTCATTTAGCTAAGATAATGAAGATATACGCTTATAAGAAAAAGAAGCTCCCAAAAATAACGGGGGCCAATAAGACAAACTATAGTAAACTACCTCGGGGCATTGATAAGGAACTTTATTTTTAGATTTCGACGCAAGCGTCGGAGCACCTGCCGGCGGTAGACAGGTTTAAATCTCGATTATCGAGTCGACCCCCAATTTATCAGGGTTTCGAATACTTTCTTCTTTGAAAATTGGGCATAAAAAATCCCGCCAAAAGC
>CBFGWQ010000190.1:0-7244 GCA_965652575.1 uncultured Arenibacter sp.
GCTATGTAACCCTTTCGGACAATACCAAGCTGGAGGTTTCGGTAAGAAGAAAAGAAGCCTTCATAAAGGCCTGTAACGGGATTTAGTTTTTAATGGGCAAAGCAGACATATTACCGTATTACATTGGTTTATCCCTTACATCACCTTGCTCATAATGATTTCTAAAGTATATTGTTGCCCCATGAAGGAAACAGTGCCATATTTCAATCTTCTGCCAGACCACCCTTATACTCCTAAGCGGTTAGACATTCAAAATATAGGTATCCAAAAAACAAAGGATTTCCTTTCCGAAAATCCCTTACGAATACAAGTGCTGTATTTTTCCCGGTTGGTTCAACAACTATAACGGCAACCTTAACGCTGGTTCTCCGGTTGTGCTATCCAGTTGGAATAATCCGTACCCCCCAAATACACCGCATTATCCGGAGCCAAAGTATCTGCTTCTATAGATGCGCCCGAGTACAATGCCCTTACATCGGAAACGATCCTATATTTCTTTTGTGTGGCTGCAGAATAGGATTTAATCCAATCTGCCATAGGGTATTTTTTAGGCCCCCCTATTTCCAAAATAGTATTTTTAGGTGCTTCAATTGCTACTTTTGCAAGAAAACCTGCAACATCCTTACTGGCAATGGGCTGAATGTTGGCATCCGGCAAAACCACTTGGTCATTGATCAGACTCATGTGGACGATACCTGCCGCAAACTCAAAAAACTGGGTAGCATGTACAATGGTATAAGGAATCCCCGAAGCCTTGATCATGTCTTCCTGCACTTGTTTGGCACGGAAATAACCGCTTTCCTGAAGTTTTTGGGTACCGACCACGGAAAGTGCAAGATGGTGCTTTACCCCTGCTTTTTTTTCGGCCTTCAACAAATTGTCGTTAGATGTTTTAAAGAAGTCCATTACGGCCTGGTCTTCAAATGAAGGGGAGTTGGATACGTCTACCACCACTTGGGCGTTTTTTAAAACTTCGTCCAGACCTTCACCGGTAAGTGTATTTACCCCAGTGTCGGGAGCCGCGGCAATGACTTCATGTTCGCTGTTTTTTAAGAGATTTACTACTTGGCTTCCGATAAGTCCGGTGCCGCCGATAACTACTATTTTCATCATTGTAAGATTTAATTATTTGATGGTACAAAGTTGAAAATAGTGGAGGCTAAAAAACTTAAGCTGGTTTAAGAAAGGTGTTCCTCCTTAATCTTTTTAAAGGCTTTGAGGGAAACGCCCATATACGATGCAAAAATGGGTTCAGGAACCTTTTGTATCAAAATCGGATAGGTAGTTTTAAAATAACTGTAAAAATCTTCTTTGGAGGTGGTGGCATAGGTTTTTTGCTTTAATAGGGCAGCCCCGTAGGCCCGTTGATGTATATCGTTAAAATAAACGGCCAACAGCGGGTGTTTTAGCAACAATGCATCATAGGACTTTTTATCAATGACGGCAACAATGCTATCTTCTACCGCAGCAATATGGAGACGGACATTGTCCGTATTTGGAAACGACTTATAGTCTGTGAGCCACCAATTCTCCAATGCAAAATGGATAGTGTGGTTTTCCCCGGAATGGGGGTAATACAGATGAAGCATTCCTTTGCACACAAAAAACAACCGGTCTGCTTTTGAGTTTTCATCGAGCAATATGGCTTCACGCTTAAAATGTTCCAGTGAAAAATACGGTAGGATATCCCCCATTTCATGGACCAACTGTGGTACCGATCTTAAAATATGTTCACGCAATACCTGCAACATAACCCACTATTCAGGTTACCGATTTCTTACGAAGTTCACTCAAATACTCGGGGGTAAAGCCCAAAAACGATGCCAGATACTTTTGAGGAATACGTTGGGCAAACTCAGGATGTTTTATCATGAAAAAATGGTACATTTCCTCTTTGGAATAACCAAAAAGGTATTTGAACCGCATTTGGGCGGCGGCAAAAGCACGCTGGTATATAAAACGAAAGTAGCGCTCCAAAACCGGATGTTTATCCAATAGTTCATCAAGTGCCTTTCGTTCAATACACATCACTTCCGAGATTTCCATCGCCTGGATATAAAACTGGGTCTGCAGTTGATGTTCAAAAGCGATGGTATCCGTAAGCCACCAATTTTCAATGGCAAACTCAGTGGTCTGTTCAGTGCCCTTATCATCAATGAAAAATTTACGCAGGCAACCTTTTAAAACAAAATAGCGGTATTTGCACAGTTGTCCCTCTACGAGCAGGTTTTCCTTTTTACGATAGGTCTGGATTTGGAAATATTGGAGTACCTCGGCAAACTCTTCGTTACTTATATGCGTAAATTTGTTGATATGGGATTGGAAAATATGCATATACCTAAAACATGGTTCTACTCGGTTATATAAATACAAAAGACCAAGGGCACGCCCTTGCCGGAAAGGCAATTATCTGCCGACCATAAAATTACCCATTTTAGTTTTTGAAACTTTATCGGCATCATTATATTTTTCAAATATAACCAACATTCGCATATCGACATCCGATATACAAACCAAAGAAGCATAATCAGGGATAGCTATATTGGTATCAAAGGTAAAAGGCCTTCGCCGGCCCATCTGTAACGAGTACTAATAGGTAATTCTGCATCTATAAAATATTATAAGTACTGGGGTTTGTTAATCCTAGTTGAAAAAAAAACGGAGTCTTTCGATTCCGCTTTTTTTATGATTGCCGCACTCAATATTGCATTTAGTTCCCTTCTACGGTTACAGCGGCATTAAGTTCAAAATCCTGTACCGTCTTGTTCCCTGCAACAATTTCAATGTCTTCGACCGATTGTGCATCGTATCCATCGAGTTCTACGGTTACATCGTAGTCCCCGGACAAAAGGCCCATAACCATATAGGCACCGGTCCCATCGGTAAAAGTGGTCGTGTTTAGGGTATCTGCTGCAAAAATCGATACTTGTGCCCCTTCCAGTCCAACGGCAACTTCTTCCTGTAAAGCAGTCACCATTCCTGCAAGGCTTCCGGCAGTAGACAGATTACAGGCCTTGATTACCGGTTTAAAATTAAACCCTGTAATACCTGCCAAATCCTTGATATTCCCCTTGGCTACAAAAGATTTGCTCACATCAAAATCCAATAACAGGTCGGCACTTAAATTACCAGCTACGGTTATACCCGGTTTTATAAAGACCTTAATCCCGGTTTGTTCACCACTTGGAACTTTTAGATCATAAGTGGTGCCGTCAGTAAGTACCACATTGACTCCTTTTACATATACCCTTACCAGATCATAGGTGCCATTGGGAACTTCCGTGTCCACCAGGGTTTCGGTTATTCCATTTGTTAGGTCCAGGAGGTTGACCTCTATTTCCTGCTCCATCAAGACGGTAAAGGAAGAACCGGTTTCATCTGCCACTTTCCCTTCCGTTTCGGTATCGGATTCCATGGCTATATTACGGGCATCTATTTTAAAGATGGTCACGTTGGCCTCTGCCACCAAATCATGGGGAAAAGGGGCGTCTGTCAATCTAATTGACATCTTTCCCATTCTTGCACTCTCATCGTTACTATCCGTACAACCAATAAACGCGGCAAAACAAGCCAATAAAATAAATGATAAAAATTTGATTTTCATAGTTTTAGATATTATGTAGGTTTTAGCCCCAAAATTAGGGCCGTTCATCAATATAACAACCCAAGCCTACAAAACCCTACCGCCAAAATTAATTTTGTTCATTTTTTTCGATGAAGTGCAAGCTTTAAAAGTTGGTATACTATAAATATATACGGGTCCAATCACTAAAATGGCCCATTTCGCAATACTAAATTATGGGATCGGCCTATGTAGTTGGGCACAGTACGTTTTCAAAGGCTAACCAACATCGGGGACGAGTGTTAACGGGAAGAATATATTGAACTCGTCCTGAGTTCATTGTAAGGAACAACCAGTGTCCCGTCAAACCTAAATCAAAAAAGACAAGATTTAACAAAAAAAGTGATTTTATAAAGTGACTTTTACATAATATTCGTGTCACAACCTTAACATATCCATTCAATTAAATAAGTGAAGTGATTAATTTGGACAGAGAACTAGATGATAATGAGCTGGTTGTTAAGATTGTTGAAACAAATGATGCAGAATTGTTCGGTCTACTTTATGATAGGCACGCTCCAAAAGTCTATAACCGATGTTTGAGTATTTTAAGGAATAAGGTGGAAGCACAGGATATGACCCATGATATTTTTGTGTTGATTTTTATCAAATTGCGCTCTTTTAACGGTAAATCAAAATTTACAACATGGCTGTATTCCATAACATATAATTACTGCATCAATTATATACAACGGGACAAGGAAAAGACAAATAAAAAAGTAGATCTTGATAATCATATGCCGGCAGCAGAAAAAACGATTTCCGATGAGGAAATTTATCAGTTGAGAATAGACAAACTACTCAAAGCCATGGAACTCATCCATGTAAATGATAAAATCTTACTTATTATGAAATATAAGGACAATTTTACATTAAAGGAAATAATGGAAATAATGGAAATTGGTGAAAGTGCCGTAAAGATGAGGCTTAAAAGAGCAAAGAACAAATTAGTTGAAATATATAACCATATAGATTAAATGGAGAATCCGTTCGAGCAAATATTGAGTAACGATACCTTGCCTGAAATCATCAAAGCAAGGGTAATGGAAGATATCAACCTTATTAAGCTTGGCTTCGACCTGGCCAATCTTTTTGTGGTAAAAAACCCTAAGACAATTAACGAATCAATTAAGAATTTAAAAAAATAAGCCAACCTTATGAAAGACAACTATTCCATTCAAATACCGGACAATTTATTGGATTCCCTTTATATTCTGGGTCTAAAGTTTATTAAAATAATACTATTTATCGTCCTGGCATGGATCGTATTGCGAATTGTCCTTTCCATTTTAAAGAAGTTCCTGAAGTTATCCAAGGCCAAAACAAAATTTGAATGGATACAACATAAGATAAAACTTCCGTTTCAAATAGATTTGGAAACGGTGTTGACCGGTTTTGTACGATGGTTGTTAATTTTGATATTGGTAACCATTGGGGCGGATATTTTGGAGTTCCCCAGTGTTTCATACCAAATGACCAGAATAATAGACTTCTTTCCGAAATTAGTGAGCTCATTGGCCTTGTTTTTATTGGGACTTTACCTGGCCTCAACAGTGAAGAAATTCTTAGGGAGTATATTGGATTCATTTCAATTGGGAGGTAGAAAGCTATTGGGCAATATAGCTTACTTTTCCATATTTGTTCTGTTTTCAATTTTAGCTGCGAACCAGGCCGGCATTAATACGGATATAATTACAACCAACCTGGCATTGATATTGGGGGCCTTCCTGGCCTCAGTGGCCCTGGCAATGGGATTAGGTTCCAGGGATATTGTTTTTCGGCTTATTCTGGGGTTTTATTCAAGAAAAAACTACGCCATAGGAACCCTGGTCAAAATTGATGATTTTGAAGGGCGGATAACCGCCATCGATAACATTTGTATGACCGTGGAGAACCATGATAAAAAAATTATTTATCCTATAGAACTGGTTGTCAACAGCAAAGTGGAAATAGTAAAGAATTAAGGAGGTATCCAGGTGACTTTTTAAGCTTTTTTGTGTCAAATAAGAACGAATCAAACTTATTTGAATGACACTTTTTTTAGTCCTTGCAACCCTTATATTTATCTTATTAATCTATCTATCATTTAAGCGTTGGGATGTATTGCACGCAATGATAGTGCATCAAAATACGGCTCCCCTACAGAAATATTTGAACGGCTTGGAAGATAATTCCCAATCGGGGCTACTAATTACAGAAGTATCAGAATTAAAAGATCGGGAGGCCCGGAAAGCATTATTAAATGAATTGCCCTTGGCCACTTATGTGTTTTCCGGTATTACCGGCCGGGGAAAGTTTGTCAATCCCGCTTTTGAACAACTATTGGGCTATAATCTTAATGAAATTCCAACCGTTGTCCATTACATGCAATTAATCTTTCCCAATAAAAATTATCGGCGTTACGTTAAAAATGAGTTGGATACCATATGCAGGGAAAACAAAAAGGGATCCTCTATCTTTAGATCTGTCGAAGTCTACGTTTCCTGTAAGGATGGTTCAAAAAAATGTATCTCGCTTAGTGCTATGTCCAAAGGGAACCGAATGTGGTATTATGCTTATGACACCACCAAAAGTGCAAAAAAAGAAGACCCACTACTTCATGGAAAATATCAAATGAATATACTTGGTACCGACAAAAACAAAATTTTCTCCATTATAGCCCATGACCTCAGAAGTCCGTTCAATACCATATTGGGCTGTTCCGAACTTTTACTGGACAGCATTGGGGAAAAGGATACGGAAGAAGCTTATAAATACTCGAAAATAGTACATGCAACGGCTCAAAATTCGCTTGCCCTACTCGACAATTTGTTAAATTGGTCAAAATTACAGACGCTACAAAGTAATTTAAATACTCAAAAAATAATTTTATCCGCCATTATAAAAGAGATTATGGAACTATTCTCTTCGGCAGCAACTATCAAGAAAATAGAGTTGGTCCATCTTGGACCGGATGATTTTGAAATCTGCACCGATATAGATATCTTAAAAACTGTATTAAGAAACATGGTCTCCAACGCAATTAAGTTTACCAGGGTTGGTGGAAAAATATGTATTATGGCGAAAAAGGAACAGCGTAAGGCCATAATTACAATTTCTGACAACGGGATCGGTATTAGCGAAAGAAATGTGGATAAACTGTTCAATATTGAAACAAATAAATGGACCTACGGAACGTCCGATGAAAAAGGTTCCGGCCTCGGACTGCCCCTTTGTAAGGAATTTATGGAAAAACTTGGGGGGAGTATATCCGTTAAAAGCATAGAAGGCGAAGGGAGTGAATTTAAATTGATCCTTCCCGTTAATTACAGGGATCAAAAATTGTGATAAAGAATAAATTGACCGAACACGGATAGGGATATAAAAGGACAAAGTATCCCCATGAATGTTCTATCTTTAGGCCCTTAAAGGGAGATGTAATCTTTTATGCTTTTATCCTTTAGGGTACTTGCTATTTGGCCTATAAGAACAAAACCACAGTACATGAAAATAAAAATCGATAAGTTTGTCCTATCCATTATTGGTATTATCATCATCGCTTATTTTTTTCCCCAATGGGGAACCCAGGAAAGTAAAATTCCTATCGATACCATTAGTGCGATAGGAATTTCACTTATATTCT
>CBFGWQ010000191.1:0-7145 GCA_965652575.1 uncultured Arenibacter sp.
AAAAGTTTAAATCACTTCAATATTAATAATTAAATCCTATATTTAGGCTATAAATTAGATGTTGTCATTTTTACAGCCAAGTGATAAATATAGGAATTACAAAAGAATTATCAGAATAATAAACCATGAATCGACCATCAATATTTGGCAGTATCGTGGCCCGGATACAAATCCCAGGAATATTTCCCGGATTAAAAATGGGGGCACCAACCTTTATCGGTAAAAATATAGGAGCTGCTGTGCAATTAACCCAATACGCGGACGTTTCATTAAGCAGCATCCACAATAGGATAGGGGCGGATAAATTCACTGCCCAACAAATTAATTCAGGTAAACTTTCTTAATGGAAAATAGCTCAGCCAGAAATATGTGGGGTGATTTTTTGGATGCCCACCTAGAATTCGCCTTTGAAGAGGCTCCACAAGTGTTTCACTTTAGCGACAACGAACAGGATGCGGACCAGGGTGTGGATCTAGTCCTCAAAAACCTTAAGAAAGCGACCACCTTTTCCCTTTTGGGCATGCAACATAGAAAAGAGCCCCTCCCCAAAATAGGTGCCTTTATAATCCTTACGGATTGGAGCGGCAAGGCCAAATGTATCATTAGGACAACCGCCGTAAAATTGAAGCCATTATTTGGTATTACCAAAGAGTACGTTCAACTGGATGGCCTTGGGGATAAAAGTTTGGAACATTGGAAAAAATTCCACTGGGACTATTTTACCAGGGAATTGGCACCTTTTGAACGTGTCCCCAGGGATAGTATGATCGTGGTCTGTGTGGAGTTTGAAAAGGTCTACGGATAACACAAGGTACTTAAACAACTTCAATAGAAAAGGGCCGCAATTGCGGCCCTTAATATTTACACTTAACTTGACACTAAATCTATTTCAGATCGATCCAAACATTGCCCTTTTTATTGGACTCAACAGAACTCTCGATAAAATCGAGTCCGCGTACCCCATCCATCATGGTAGGGAATTCGCCATCGTTATAGTTTTCACCACGTATTGCTCTTGCAACACCTAAATAGATATTGGCCATGGAATCAAAAATACCTTCGGGATGTCCAGGAGGCAATTTTGTACCATTCAGGGACAGCTTGGAATTATAGGCATGGCCCGGCTTATACACCTGGAGCGGCTTGTCATCGCTTAGCACATAAAGATAATTGGGATTTTCCTGTTCCCATCTTAGTCCGCCCTTCTCTCCATAAATGGCAATGGTAAGTCCGTTCTCTTCCCCCGTAGCCACCTGGCTGGAACGAATGACCCCTTTCACATGACTGTCCATGCGGATCAATACCGTTCCGTCTACATCCATTTGGTTGTCCTCGTACAAATAGTTGAAATCCGCCAAAATGGATTTTATGGTCAATCCAGTTGTATATTCTATCATATTAAAGGCATGAACCCCTATATCTCCCATACAGGAACTGATACCGGCTTTTTTGGGATCCAATCTCCAAACAGTTGAACGCTTGGCCTTGTCATGGATAATGGAATTGATCCATCCTTGATAATATTGTGCGTCCACCTTATGGATTTTCCCGATAGCACCGGCCTTTATCATTTCCCTCATTTGCCTAACCATGGGATAACCTGTATAGGTATGGGTCACGGCAAATACGGTCTTGGCCTTGTCCAAGGTGGCCTGTAGTATCTTAGCCTCCTCATAGGTGGTGGTCATGGGCTTTTCACAAATTACGTGAAACCCATTTTCCAACAATTTTTTGGCCATAGGAAAATGCAAAAAGTTAGGGGTAAGTACCGAACACACCTGGATACGTTCCTCTTTTGGCAGTTTCAACTCCTCTTCCACCAGGGTATCAAAATCCTTATAGATCCTATTGGTAGGCACATCTATTTCTTTGGCAAAAGCAATATTTGCCTCAAAATCCGGGTTGAAAACCGCACCCACAATTTCGTAATTGTCATTAATCTGCGACGCTACCCTGTGCAGCACCCCTATAAGGGAGTCTCCTCCACCCCCTAAAATTCCTAATCTGATTTTCTTGCTCATAATATATATTCCTAAATTACTCTTTATACGCTACTTCCTCGTTTTTAAAAAATATGGCAAACAGCACCATTGCCCCTAAGGCAAAAATAGCTGGAAATGTCCAAATATCCGTCCAACTGTGAACACCATCGCCTATTATATAATTATCCGTAATTTTTCCTGCCACCCAAAAACCGATCAACATGCCAACACCATAGGTAGCCAAGGTTATCAATCCCTGTGCCGCACTCTTAAATTGGACCCCTGCCTTCGAATCCGTGTAGATCTGTCCGGAAACAAAGAAAAAATCATAGCAAATACCGTGAAGGGCAATGCCCAATAGGAGCATGAAGGCCAAATCCCCGGCATTTCCGTAGGCAAACAGAAAGTATCTAATGGTCCATGCCAACATTCCGGCAATCAGGGTATTTTTAAATCCAAATTTCTTAAAGAAATAGGGCAACAACAACATAAACAAAACTTCCGAACCTTGTCCTATGGTCATTTTCCCTGTGGGATTTTCCATTCCGATCTCCGACAAAAAAGGATTTGCATTTTGGTAATAAAAGGCCAAGGGAATACAAATTAAAATGGACGAGAGAAAGAAAATAAAGAAATTTCTATCCTTTAGCAGTTTTAGGGCATCCAATCCCAAAATACCCGAAATGGATACCTTTTCATCCGTTTTTACCTTTGGGGGTGTTTTGGGCAGGGTAAAACTAAAAATTCCCAAAGTAGCGGATGCAATTGCCACCATTAAAAAAGTATTCTTCAAAAGGCCCTGTCCCCTGGAGATTTCGGAATCCCATAGAAAAACAAAACTAATTATCAGTCCGGCCACTATCCAGCCTATAGTACCAAAAACCCTCACAAAAGAAAACTCCTTGGCGGGATTTTTCATTTGGCCAAAGGAGATCGAATTCACCAGGGCCAAGGTAGGCATATAAAGCACCATGTATCCCAATACATAGGGATAAAAACCGGCAAAGTCCGTCGCCATATACATCTGATACATCATTACCGCACCCAAGAGGTGCAAAACCCCCAAAATGCGCTCTGCGTTAAAGTATCTGTCCGCTATTAAACCTATAATAAAGGGAGCTATTATGGCTCCCCAGGATTGGGTTGAATAGGCCATTGCCGATTCGGCTCCGGTGGCCTTAAGGTTCTGTCCCAAAAAAGTGCCGAGTGTTACAAACCACCCTCCCCAAATAAAAAATTCGAGGAACATCATTAATGACAATTGGACTTTGGTCTTTACATTCACTTTTTAACAGGTGTATTTATCGCTTATATGTTGAATAATCAAAGACCAAGGGTTCTATGGAGTTGTTTCTAAAATCAACAGAAATCTGGGCCCTGTGATGGGTCGAATGGTTTATGATATGAAATAACATATCCTGAATGGTATTGGTAAACAACCTCCCCTGGGTATTCTCATAATCCACCCGCTTTTCAAAATTATCCACATTGGTGACAATTTCAAAGGAACTTCTTTGGTTTTCATAATGCAGATCGCCCCAATCTTTTAACGAATGCAATTGAAATACCCCGAATTCCACATTTTTACCGAGAATTCTGGCATTCCAAATATGGTGGGCATTTAATATATGGCTAAAGAGTTCCGAAGTCCTTTCTGGAACATTTTCCAACTTTTGGCACGCTTCAATCAATTTCTTATTGCAGTAAAAGTTATAATCGAACAGCTGATTGAAAAAAGCCTTCATACATTCCAATACTAATTAAGTTCCTTGCCGGCGTTTATCAATAGATCCCTGGTAGCAATGATTCCCTCCTCCTCACTTAGGACATTGCCTTCGTATTCCACGCCTATAAAGCCTGTATAACCGGCATCTTTGACTATTTTAAGTATTCTGGGGTAGTCCAATTTGGTTTCATTGCCCTCGGCATCAAAATCATAGGACTTGGCACTAACGGCCAAGGCGTGCGGCATTAATTCGGAAATACCTTTGTAAATGTCATATTCCTCGGCGCATCCGTCCTTGGTCCTTTCTATACAAAAGTTACCAAAATCCGGAAGGGTCCCACAATTATCCATACCTACCTTGGTCATGACCTCGGCCAATTTAACTGCATTGGACGATAATCCACCGTGGTTCTCTACCAAAACTTCAATGTTCTTCCCCTTGGCATAAGTGGCCAACTGGGTTAGACCGTCTACAGAACTGGCCACCCATTCCTCGGGAACCTTGCTCCCGGAAAGGTTTACCCTAATGGCATGGCATCCCATGTCGGCAGCCGCATCTACCCATTTGTAATGATTTTCAACAGCTTCCTTTCTTTTATTGGCGTCCGCTGTAGCAAGATCTCCCTGACCGTCTATCATGATCAGGACATTTTGCATCCCATGCTTTTTGCTTTCCGCATTGCATTTTTCCACAAAGGCGGCCATAGCTTCCTCGGAAAAATTAGCGGCCTCCAATTCCTTATAGTATAGGGCGCTCACATATTCCAAGCCCGTAAAACCCCAATTCTTGGCCTTTTCCGCAAAGGTATACGGATCCACGCCATCTTCGCGCACCATTCTATGCATAGACCATTGGGCCAATGACAATTTAAAAAAAGGTTCCCCGGCCTTCATGGATACTTCCGAGGTCTCCACATCTTTGGGCTGCTCCTTGGGAGCTTCTTTACAAGACAGTACACCCATTAACATGGCTGCCAAAACTACATTGATCCCTTTTGTTTTTAAATTTTTTTGCTTCATTTTCAAGTTTTGAGATTAAATCCAAGAATTAACAAATACTATAACGTTATAGTGCCGTAGTATTAATAAATATAGGGTTTAAATGTAAAAAATTAATTTTATATTTAATAAATTTATTAAATAAACAATTTTATAAATGAGCAAGTTCAATAAGCCTGAAGTGCAGGATTCATATGATGCCATTGTCGTGGGTACGGGCATTAGCGGAGGATGGGCCGCCAAAGAATTATGTGAAAAAGGACTCAAAACCCTGGTACTGGAACGTGGAAGGATGGTAAAACACATCGAAGACTACGAAACGGCCAATCTGGACCCTTGGGATTTTCCGAATGCCGGCGAACCTACAAGGGAGGATATCGAAAAACAGCCCAAACAGAATAGGACGGGGTATACCACCAATGCAGCAAGTAAAATGTGGTTCGTAAATGATCTGGAACATCCTTATAATGAAATAAGACGATTTGATTGGATGAGAGGGTACCACTTGGGCGGACGGTCCTTACAATGGGGACGTCAAAGTTACCGTTGGAGCGACATCGATTTTACGGCCAACCAAAGGGAGGGCATTGCCGTTGATTGGCCTGTACGCTATAAAGATATTGCCCCGTGGTATTCAAAAGTGGAAAACTATATAGGGGTTAGCGGAGAGGCACTTAACCTGCCCCAATTGCCCGATAGTGATTTTCTACCGGCCATGGAAATGAATTGTGTGGAAGAACATTTTAAGAAAAAAGTAACCGAAGGTTTTGACGACAGGGCCGTTACCATAGGTAGGGTTGCCCATATTACAGGAACCAAAAATTTTGACGGGCGTACCAAATGTCAGTATCGAAACAGATGTATCAGGGGATGTCCTTTTGGAGGCTATTTTAGTAGCTTGTCATCTACCCTCCCCGCTGCGGAAGCAACGGGAAATATGACCTTGCGTACAGACTCCATTGTCCATGAAGTAATGTACGATCCCGATACCAAAAAAGCCACTGGGGTAAAGGTAATAGACAGGCTTACCAAGGAAACGCATGAATTTAAGGCAAAGGTCATTTTCCTATGTGCCTCGGCCATAGCATCTACCGCTATTCTAATGCAATCCAAATCCGATAGGTTCCCCAATGGTATGGGCAACGACTCGGATCAATTGGGCCGCAATATTATGGATCACCATCTGGGGGTAGGGGCTTCCGGTAAATTCGATGGCTTCGAGGACAAGTATTACAAAGGGCGAAGACCCAATGGAATATATATTCCCAGATTTAGGAACCTGGGAGGTGCTTCGGATAGAAAAGATTACAAACGTGGTTTCGGCTATCAAGGGGGTGCCAGTAGGGGCAATTGGGAAGAAACGGTTGCAGAGCTCTCTTACGGCAAAGACTTTAAGGAAAGTATGTTGAAACCCGGAGGTTGGAGAATGGGTATCGGTGGTTTTGGTGAAGTACTCCCTTATGAAGATAACAGAATGACCTTGGATTACGACAAATTGGATAGCTGGGGGCTACCAACGGTAACCTTTGATGCCGATTTACAGGAAAACGAATTTAACATGCGCAAGGATATGCAGCAATCCGCAGTGGAAATGCTGGAAAAAGCAGGGTTGCGTGATGTTAAAGGACACGACGGACCAACCGGTCTAGGCTTGGGCATTCACGAAATGGGTACCGCCAGAATGGGACGCAACAGAAAAACATCCGTCCTGAACGGTAACAACCAAATACACGATGTGCCCAATGTATATGTTACCGATGGGGCATTTATGACCTCGGCCAGTTGCGTTAACCCATCACTGACTTATATGGCCTTCACCGCCAGGGCCGCCGATCATGCGGTTAAGGAACTTAAAAAAGGAAATATATAATGGATAGAAGAAAAGCACTTAAGAATATGGGACTGGCATTGGGATACACCGTAGCCACCCCCACCTTGATAAACATCGTCCAAAGTTGTAAAAAAGAGGCTACAGTTCTATGGACCCCTGATTTTTTAACATCTGCCGAAGGATCCGTGCTAACCCATTTGGTAGATATTATAATGCCAAAAACCGATACACCTTCCGCTTCCGAAGTGCAGGTACATGTCTTTATTGATCGTTTTGCCGATCAGGTCATGGAAAAAGAACAACAGGACCTATTAAAAATGACCATGGGCAAATTTATGGACAAGGCCCTACAGGATTCGGGCAAAAAGGAAATTGCCGACCTGACCTCCGAAGATCTGGAACCGGTACTGGCCAGTGCCCTTAAAATTTCCAAAACGGACCAGGCCAAAAACTTTAAGGTCATAAACACCTATACCGAAGCAGTCAAGAATGGCCAAACAGCCACCCTGGAAGATGATATATCAAGATTTGCCTTCGCCAATAATTTAAGGGGCCTGACCATCCTGGGCTATAAGTCTTCCGAGTTTGTAGGGGAAAATGTATTGCC
>CBFGWQ010000192.1:0-6967 GCA_965652575.1 uncultured Arenibacter sp.
CATTTTTTGAAATTGGAGGATCCGATGGTTTGTTGATTTCAATTATCTACTAATATTAAAATATGTCAAGTGAAGAAATTTTATGTAAGTATGTTTTTATGGGTTCCGTTATTGGCTATTTCCCAGGACCATATCGAGGGAATGGTTATGGAGAAAAATCCTGAAAATGAGCACCTAGGGTTGGCGGGAGCCAATGTTTATTGGTTAAATTCCCAGACAGGGACCATTACCAAAGAGGATGGGAGCTTTGTAATTCCGTTCAAAAAGGAATATAACCAATTGGTCATTAGTTATGTAGGGTTTGAGTCGGATACCTTGTTGATTGATTCCCCTAGAATGGTCCACCATTGGCTAAGGCCTTCCAATGCGTTGAACGAGGTGGTGGTCCGGAAGAAGCGGGATGCCGTACAGAAATCCTATTTCAGCCCACAGAATGTGGTCACCATAAATAGTGCAGAGCTGTTAAAAGCGGCTTGTTGTAATCTCTCCGAGAGTTTTGAAACCAATCCGGCCATAGATGTTAACTTTTCCGATGCCCTCACCGGTACAAAGCAAATACAGATGTTGGGGCTTACCAGTCCTTATTTATTGATAACCCAAGAGAATATCCCTATGGTGCGGGGTGCCTCGCAGGCCTACGGACTTACCTTTACCCCGGGAACTTGGGTAGAGAGTATCCAGATTACAAAGGGTGCGGGCAGTGTTGTTAATGGTTATGAAAGTATTTCGGGACAAATAAATACGGAATTGGTAAAACCCTTGACCGATAAGCCTCTATTTATTAATGGATATGCCAATTTAAACGGCAGGCTGGAATTAAATACCCATTTGAACAAACAGTTGACCGATAAGTGGAGTACAGGGCTCTATCTCCATGGCAACCGAAGGGATACCAAGGAAGACGGTAACGGGGACGGATTTTTGGATGCCCCTTTGGGGAATCAAATAAATGTTTTGAACAGATGGCAATACCAGAACCCAAGTACCGGCTGGGTTAGTTTTATCAATCTTCGTTTTTTGAACGATGACAAACAGCTTGGGCAGACCAATTTTGATCACCTTACGGATAAATTCACTACCAATTCATGGGGCGGGGAAATCAATACCAGAAGGTTTGATACCTCATGGAAATTGGGCTATGTATTTCCTGGGCTGCCATTTCAGAGTTTTGGTTTTCAAACGGCCTATAATATCCATAAGCAGGATTCCTATTTTGGTTTCAACCAATATAATATTGATCACGAAAGTATTTACTCCAACCTGCTGTTCAATTCCATCATCGGGGACACCAAGAGCAAATTTAAAACCGGTCTGACCTTTGCGTACGATGGTTATGGGGAAATGGTAAATACCCAAGATTTTTCCAGGGTAGACAGATCCATTGGGGCCTTTTTTGAGTACAGTTATGATAATTTAAAGGAGTGGAGCTTAACCGCGGGGATAAGAGTGGACAATCACAACCATTTGGGAACTTTTGTTACACCCAGATTACACCTGCGCTATATGCCATGGGAAAGAGGGAGCTTTAGAGGGTCCTTTGGCCGCGGAAGACGGGCAGCCAATATCTTTGCCGAAAATCAACAATTATTTGCTTCGTCAAGGCAGATAAGTGTTCTTGGGGATAAGGGCAGTATTTATGGATTGGATCCTGAAGATGCCTGGAATTATGGTGCAAGTTTTATACAGGGATTTAATTTGCTTGGTAAAACGGGAAACGTAACATTGGATTATTACGTTACCAATTTTAAAAATCAAGTGGTGGTGGATTGGGAGAACCCCTTGGAGGTTTCGTTTTATAATCTGGAGGGAAAGAGTATGGCCAAAAGCTTTCAATTTGAAGTAAATTATAATGTGTTAAAGAATTTGGAGTTGAGAACGGCCTACAAAAATTATGATGTAGAAACCGATTACCGAACCGGAACGCAGCAAAAACCTTTACAGGCCCAGCATCGATTTTTTGCCAATCTTGGTTATACTACGGTCCCTAAAGAAAATGGCGCACAATGGCGCATGGATTATACGGTGCACACCCTGGGTAGGCAGCGTTTGCCAAGAACCGACAATAGTCCCGAGGGGTATTCACCATCTTACAGTTTAATGAACGCCCAGCTCACCAAAGTGTTCGGCCATAATTTTGAAATATATGTGGGAGGGGAAAATTTGACTAATTTTATGCAGGACAACCCTGTGGTGGGTGCCCAAGACCCTTTTGGTACCAATTTTGACACCACCATGGTGTACGCGCCTATAATGGGCAGGATGTTTTATACGGGATTTAGGTATAAATTATAGTTTTATTGGCACCGCCAAAGGGTATAATACCCCGAGGCTTGCCTCGAAATTAAAAATTTGTTTCCGACCAATGCCTCGTGTGCTTGCACCGAGGTAATTTACTTAGAAAGGTTTAAGATCAATTATTCAACTTATAAAGAGATATGAAAAATTTAGTTTTAGGAACAGTGTTTGCCCTTTTAACGGCAGTTGGCTATGGGCAGGAGAAAAATAAGAAAATGAGTTTCGAGGTCAATGGAAAATGTGCCATGTGCAAGGAAAGGATAGAGGAAGCGGCCTTAGCGGTAAAAGGGGTTAAATATGCCTTATGGGACATCCCGACCCATCAATTATCGTTGATCATAGATGAGCGAAAAACAAATTCGATGGAAATAAAAACTGCCATAGTGGGGGTGGGCCATGATACCAAGGAATTAAAGGCTACGGAAGAAGCCTATGAAAGTGTGCACCCTTGTTGCCGGTATCGTGAGGATAATTCCGATGATGGGCAGCATCATGAATAAGGAGAACCGGTAATAAAAAACCGTCCCTGGAATTCCAGGGACGGTTTTTGTAATTATATATTGCCTGTGGCGGCTCGCCACTTACATCATTCCCGGCATTCCGCCGCCCATTGGTGGGCCTGCAGGGGCATCTTCCTTAATATCGGTCAATGCACATTCCGTGGTCAAGATCATTCCGGCAACAGAAGCGGCATTTTCCAATGCTATCCTTGTTACTTTCTTAGGGTCGATTATACCCGCTTTGATCATTTCCACGTATTTTTCCGATTTGGCATCATAACCAAAATCCCCTTTGCCTTCCAATACTTTGGCAACTACTACGGATCCTTCCCCTCCAGCGTTTTCCACGATGGTTCTTAAGGGGGATTCTACAGCTCTGGCAACGATTTGGACCCCGGTTTCCTCATCGGCATTTTCGGCCTTGATTTTGGCAAGTACGGATTTGGCCCTGACCAAAGCAACACCTCCACCGGCAACGATTCCTTCTTCAACGGCAGCTCTTGTGGCGTGAAGGGCATCATCTACCCTGTCCTTTTTCTCTTTCATTTCTACTTCGGAAGCGGCACCAACATAAAGAACCGCAACACCTCCGGCCAATTTGGCCAAACGCTCCTGTAACTTTTCCTTATCGTAATCTGAAGTGGTGGACTCTATTTGGGATTTGATCTGGTTTACCCTGGTCTTAATGGTTTTTGGAGCACCCGAACCGTTTACAATGGTAGTGTTGTCCTTGTCAATGGTAATTTTTTCACAGGTACCTAGCATGTCCAAGGTGGCATTTTCCATGGTAAATCCTCTTTCCTCTGCTATTACGGTTCCACCGGTAAGGATGGCTATATCTTCCAACATTGCCTTTCTTCTGTCCCCAAATCCCGGAGCCTTAACAGCGGCAATTTTTAAGGATCCCCTTAATTTGTTCACTACCAATGTGGCCAAAGCCTCTCCATCAACATCCTCTGCAATGATTAAAAGCGGTTTCCCCGATTGGGCTACAGGCTCCAATACCGGTAACAAATCTTTCATGGAAGAAATCTTCTTATCGTATAATAAGATATACGGATTCTCCAGATCGGCTGTCATTTTTTCAGAATCGGTAACGAAATACGGAGAAAGATATCCCCGGTCGAATTGCATACCTTCTACAACATCAACATAAGTATCTGTTCCTTTGGCCTCTTCTACCGTGATAACACCTTCCTTACCAACTTTTTGGAACGCTTGGGCAATAAGGTCGCCAATGGTTTCATCGTTATTGGATGAAATAGCGGCTACTTGTTTGATCTTTTCCGAAGAATCACCTACTTTTTTTGTTTGTTTGGCCAGGTCTTCAACAATAGCATCCACTGCCTTGTCTATACCTCTTTTTAGATCCATTGGATTGGCACCTGCAGCTACGTTCTTCAAGCCTTCTTTTACAATAGCTTGTGCAAGAACGGTCGCGGTAGTGGTACCGTCACCCGCCAAATCATTGGTTTTGGAAGCAACTTCCTTTACCATTTGGGCACCCATGTTCTCAAGAGGGTCTGCCAATTCTATTTCTTTGGCTACCGTAACACCATCCTTGGTAATATTTGGTGCACCAAACGATTTACTGATGATTACATTTCTACCTTTAGGTCCTAAGGTTACTTTTACTGCGTTAGCCAATGCATCGACGCCTCTTTTTAGGCCATCCCTTGCATCGATATCAAATTTTATATCTTTTGCCATTTTTGTAATAATTTTTTTTGAAGGCTTTAAGCTTTATGCTCTTGGCCTTATGTTTGTGAATTTAATTTCATTTATCATTCCAAAATAAGACGGAACGAGACTTGTTATGCTCTTTTTTTGTTGTTTGGAATTTTCCCTGCATTTAGGGAATGGGAGCAATATTAAATAATTGCCAATATGTCGCTTTCGCGCATCATAAGATATTCGGTACCTTCAAGCTTTAGCTCGGTACCGGCATATTTGCCGTATAGCACCGTATCTCCAACCTTAACGGTCACTTTTTCATCTTTGGTACCGGGACCAACGGCAACTACCTTGCCTTTTTGTGGTTTTTCCTTTGCGGTATCAGGGATGTAAAGACCGGATGCAGTCTTTGTTTCGGCAGCCATAGGTTCTACAAGAACTCTATCTGCTAATGGTTTAATGCTAACTTTAGCCATATTATTTAGTTTTTATGTTTTTAAGTTTGATTTTAATGGGCAGAAATTATGCCATTACCTTAAAACTGACACATTGTTAAACAAAAATGCCAGCTTGTCACTTAAGCTGGCATTTTTTATATTTTATATTTGTTTTTTGTTGTTATTGAAGGCTGTCAGCGGTACTTGTACCATTAGTGGCAGGCGCAGGGACAGGGGTGTCCGGCAAAGCATCCGGAGTAGTTGTTTCTATGGGGTCGCCATTGAGCAATTTTGAATCGGAATCACTGAAACTTCCCTTCAAGGCTACATTGGAAAGTAAAATTAGGACCACCAATATGGTTGCCAATGTCCAGGTACTCTTATCCAAAAAGTCCCCTGTTTTCTTTACCCCTCCTACAACTTGGCTGCCACCTCCGCCAAAGGATGAGGACAATCCTCCGCCTTTAGGGTTTTGCACCATAATTACGAGCATCAATAGGATGCAAACTAAGATGATAAGGACCAAGAATATTGTAAATGTAGTATTCATTATTTAATTGTTTTCTTGTTGTATCTTTTCTACCGCTTTAATTCGGTCTGCAAAGAAACTACTTTTTTCTGGATATTTCAAACTTAAAATTTTGTAGGCCTGTATGGCCTTTTTGTATTTTTTTTGTTCCAAATAGACTTTGGCCAGGGTGGCCGTCATCAATTCATTTTTATCGAAACTGAGGGAGTCTTTGATAGTCACTTTGGCCGTGTTCTCCTTGGGTACGATTTTGGGGTTTGTTTCAATAAATTTGTCGATCAGATCAAATTTTTTCTTTTTTAAGTTATCTGCCTTTGGCAATGGTTTTACTTCGGTTTTGGCCCTTTCTCCTTTTGTGGTATTGGATTCGGATTTTGGCTTTTGTGGTTTGTGCGTGGTTAATTGAAGCCATTCCGCAAAGGAATATTTTTCTTTTTTTGTGAAATGTAGCGGCTTTCCTATTTCCAGTAGTTCTTCAGCTTTTTTTTTATTATCCGAAATGGATTTGTCCATTTTCGGGTCTTTGGAGGAAAAAAGTGAGGGGTCCAAAATATCATTGGCGTCCTTTACCGTCCTTGGTAGGGGTTCGTCTTCCGATTCTTCTATAAGGGCACTTTCTTTTTTAAATTCGGATACGATTTCTTCGGAAATGGTGGGAGTGTCGTTCAAAGCGGTGGATTTTCCCAAAATAGAATCGGCGATGGTATTTTGCAAAAAATCTATGGAGGTGATAAAATCGAAAAGAATGTCCCTATCCGCCGTGTAGGCAGCAGTTAATTTAAGGGCATTGTTGTACTTAAAACTGTTGAGGTTCTTAAGGCCTTTTAGATGCATGGCCCTTGCTGCCTGGAAGTAAGGATATTCCGCCAATACATCTTCCAGTTGCTTGGTCTGCACAGGGGAAACCACTTCATCAGGGTTTTGTAATAAATATGTAAAATCCTGTACGTTCATAAATTACCAATCTGCCAAGGATTTATTAAAAATGTCCTGGGTAATACGTTCAAATATTATCTGATGGGCCTCATCCTTAACACTGGCCAATTGGGAATTGGCCGGATAATCGTAGAAGAAGGAAAACCGTTGTTCAAAGTCCACATCCTCTTTGGTGTTGTTAAAGAACCTTACGTTTACACCAATACTCAGCCTGTTTTGCGCCGCGTTCTGTTGGGAGGTGGCGGACATTGGGGATATTCTGTATTCCACGATCTCACCTTCATAGAGCAAATCCCCGTTGGACTTAACAAGGTCCAAACTGGTCTGGTTCAATATCAGATCCTGGAGGGCCAGGGTAAAATCCCTATCCATTCCCGGTTCAAAGGTAGATCCCGGATTCTGGGAGGCATAGTTCTGAAAATAATTGACCTGAAAGGTCTTTGCCGTACCTACATCACCTCCGGTAAAGTTATATATGCCACAACCGGAAATACTGGCTATCAAAACAAGTATTAAAATAATATGTTTACTCCTGATCATTATTTTTTTGAGTTTGTTTGCTCTTTTTATTTTTGCCTACTGCCTACTGCCTACTG
>CBFGWQ010000193.1:0-6963 GCA_965652575.1 uncultured Arenibacter sp.
TTGTTCCTGGGAGGGCAAGGATTCTATGGCCCCATAGTTTAGGGTGGTAATGGCTCCGGCCTTATTGGCCTTCTGAACCATTTTTTCCAATATTTCGGAATCGTCTAGGAGGGTATCCAGATCGGGGACAAGGGAAATCTGTTTTAATAAACATCCAATAAAAGCATCTCCGGCACCTGTTGTATCTACGGGTTTTATTTTTATACTTGGAATTATTTTTTGTGTTGAGGGAGTACTTAAATAGGTGCCCTCCCCGCCCAGGGTAACAGTAATTATTTTTGTGCCCAACCGGTGTAGAAAGGCACATGCCTCCTCCAAATTTTCTTTTCCGGAAAGTAACCGGGCCTCCTCCAAACTAAATTTGCACAAATGGGCCTTCTCTATGTAGGGGATGCATTTCTGCACAAAGAGGGCTTCGGTTCCTTTCCACAGATCTGTCCTAAAATTAGGGTCGAAACACACGAAACTTTTGTTGGATATGGCTTCTTGGAAATAGCGGCAATAGGCCTCTTCCAAACTACCGCCCAGGAAGGAGGTGGCGGCTCCAAAATGTACGATCTGGTCCTTAAATAGATCTTTTAATCTGGTGTCATGGGTCAATTCTTTGTCTGCCCCACGGCTAAAAACAAAATCGCGTTCCCCATCGGCTGCCAGGGAAACAAAGGCAAGGGTAGTGAAAGTGTCGGATCGTTGTGCCAGGGATACGTCCACTTGCCCTTTCGTTAAGGTATCGATCAGAAAAGTGCCAAAGGGATCTTTGCCTACACAGCCAATGAAAAAACTTTTGCCCCCCAGTTTGGCTATTGCCGAGGCCACATTGGCCGGGGCACCTCCCGCTTTTTTAGTGAAATTATGGGCCTTTGCCAGATCGCTACCCTGTTTTTCCGCTACAAAATCTATTAATAATTCCCCTATACAGAAAACGTTTTTCATACCTTGATTTTAATTGAGAAGCCTAAAATAGATAGAAAAATGCAGTAATACTAAAAGCGTCCCCAAATGCTTGGGTTTGGGGACGTATATTTAATGATGAAGATCTATACGGGAACTAAGGCTTATCCGCATTTGGACGAACCACAGTCCTTGCAGGTGAGGCACCCTTCCTGGTAGATCAGATTTTTGGAACCGCAGGAATCACATTTTTGTCCCTTGGCCTCCGTACCATCGGCCACATACCTCTTAAGTGCCCTGGCAACCCCATTTTTCCAGGTGTTGATAGATTCACTGTCCAATTGTAGGCTATTGATAAGGTCTACCACTTTTTCAATAGGCATGCCATGGCGTAGGGTACTTGAAATTAATTTGGCATAGTTCCAATATTCCGGATTAAATTTATGGGACAGTCCTTCTATGGTTGTTTTGTAGCCCCTTTTGTTCTTGTATTGAAAATCATATCGGGAGGAACCGTCCTCGTTTCTACTTTTTATTATCACTCCGTTGTTCACCCATCTAGGGATTAATATACCGTCCTCGTCATCTGCCATCCCGGTGAAAATCTCATAGGGCTGGTCGTTGATCAGGCCAATAAAAGCGATCCATTTTTCTTTGTTATTTTGAAGTCGCACCACATCGGCCTCTAAAATTTGAGGGCGTTTTGTAGGAAAATGGGTGAGGGACTCCCCGTTTTCCGATTTTTTTGATTCGTTGGAAACCAATACCCCGGATCTGGAACCGTCCCGGTAAACGGTTACCCCCTTGCAACCGGCTTTCCATGCTTCCAAATAGAGTTTTCCTACCAATTCTTCGGACACATCGTTAGGGAGGTTTATAGTGACACTTATGGAATGGTCTACCCATTTTTGAACGGCACCTTGTAGACGGACCTTGCTCAACCAATCCACATCATTGGAAGTAGCCTTGTAATAAGGGGAACTTTCCACGATTTTCTGTAACTCCTCCTGGGAATAATTTTTATCGGTATCCAATCCATGGGTAGCCATCCATTGTTTGAATTTATGATGGAATACCAAATATTCTTCCCAAGAATCCCCCACTTCATCCACAAAATCGATACGGACATCCTTGTCGTTCGGGTTCACCTTTCTGCGGCGTTTGTATACGGGAAGGAAAACCGGTTCTATACCAGATGTGGTCTGGGTCATTAAACTAGTGGTACCGGTTGGTGCAATGGTCAATAGCGCAATATTCCTTCGGCCGTATTCCAACATTTCGAAATACAATTTTTCATCGGCTTCCTTCAATCTAATGATAAAGGGGTTATTTTTTTCCCTTTCGGCATCAAAGATTTCAAATGCTCCCCTGTCTTTAGCGGTATGTACCGAGGCTCTATAGGCTTCCAGGGCAATGGTCTTGTGCACTTCAATGGAAAATTGGTTGGCATCTTCATCTCCATAGCGCAGGCCTAGGGCTGCCAGCATATCCCCTTCTGCGGTAATACCTATTCCTGTTCGCCTTCCTTGTTGGGCCTTTTCTTTGATTTTGGTCCATAAATTATATTCCACGGCCTTGGTTTCCTCCAATTCCGGATCTGTTTTTATTTTTTTCAGAATCACATCCACTTTCTCCAATTCAAGGTCGATAATATCGTCCATAATACGCTGGGCGGCTGCAATATGCTCTTTAAAGAGTTTAAAATTAAAGGAAGCCTTATCTGTAAAGGGCCTATCTACGTAGGAAAAGAGATTAATGGCCAGGAGGCGACAGGAATCATAAGGGCAAAGAGGAATCTCGCCACAGGGATTGGTAGACACGGTATTATAACCCAAATCCGAATAGCAATCCGGTACGGATTCCTTTATAATGGTATCCCAGAACAAAATACCGGGCTCTGCCGATTGCCAGGCATTATGCACTATCTTTTTCCATAGTTTTTGGGCATCTATAGTTTTGGAAACTTTGGGATTGGGGCTTTGGACAGGAAATTTTTGGGTGTAGGGCTGTCCGCTTTCAACGGCCCTCATAAAACCGTCGTCCATTCTAACGGAAACATTGGCTCCCGTTACTTTGCCCTGTTCCATTTTGGCGTCTATAAAATCTTCCGCATCCGGATGGTTTATGGAGACCGATAACATTAATGCCCCCCTTCTGCCATCCTGGGCTACTTCCCTGGTAGTATTGGAATACCGTTCCATAAATGGTACCAGGCCGGTTGAGGTCAAGGCCGAGTTTTTTACCGGTGACCCCTTGGGACGTATATGTGATAGGTCATGGCCCACACCACCGCGGCGCTTCATAAGTTGTACCTGTTCCTGGTCTATTTTCATGATGCCCCCGTACGAATCGGATTGCCCTTCATTGCCTATTACAAAACAATTGGACAGGGATGCAATTTGATAAGGGTTGCCAATGCCCGCCATGGGGCTCCCTTGGGGAACGATGTATTTAAAGTTTTTGATAAGATCAAAAACCTGCCCTTCAGTAAGAGGGTTTGGATATTTTTGTTCAATCCTGGAAATCTCCTTCGCTATCCTGTGGTGCATATCATCAGGGGTCAGCTCATAAATATTCCCATCGGAATCCTTAAGGGCATATTTGTTGACCCAGACCCTGGCCGCAAGATCATCCCCTTTAAAATATTTTAAAGAGGCATTATAGGCTTCTTCCTGACTATACGTCTTTTGTGGTCCCGGGGCTATTTTTGTTGGCATATACTGATTTTTAAGGGTTGTGGTTTAATTGGGATAATGAACAAAAGTATTAAAAAAAATAGGAATAAAAATATGATAATTATCATAAAAGTTTGCAATAAAAATTATTTAAATACTTTATAATCAATTTATTAAAAAATAATTAACAATTAAAAGTTAACAAATAAATTAAACTTTTTAATGTTTATTTTTTAAATCCCTCCTTTTAAATAAAGTTCCTGTTTCCGATATCGGGATTGGATTTTAAAAACTTTGGTAGTCTACAGTCGGCAAAAGGCAGTGAAATCTACATTTTTGCCAAAGGCCAAAGGCCAAACTGCCAACTGCAACTGCTTACTGCCCAATTATCTTCCATTCCGTTCCAAGCCCCTTGCATGCTGGCAGGTATGTAATTTTATTGTATGTTGGCATTGTTGGATCCATATGTTGTCATTCGGTTTCGTCATGTTAAAAGGACTTTGATGGACATTGGATTATTTTGAGGTTATGGTCCTGAACATGAATTATTGTGGGAATTCCATTTTTGGCTCTTTTGGTCATGGTTATTAAAGCGGTATTTGCGATTTTTGCCAAATGAGAACATTGGTAATCGGAGACCTGCATTCAGGGTTAAAGGCTTTGAAGCAGGTATTGACAAGGGCAAATGTGGGTCCCACGGACCATCTTATATTTTTGGGGGATTATGTGGATGGGTGGAGTGATGCTGTAAATACCGTAAATTTCTTAATGGAGCTTAGGCAAACATACAAGTGTTCGTTCATAAGGGGAAACCACGATGAACTTTGCAATGACTGGTTGAAAAGCGGGGAGAATAATATGATTTGGTTACAACATGGGGGGAGGGCTACCCAGGATTCTTATCGATTGGTGGGCGATGAAATAAAGAAAACCCACATTCAATTTTACGATAATTTGGAGAATTATATATTGGATAATGAAAATCGCTTGTTTATCCATGCAGGATTTACTAACTTAAGGGGTGTGGGCCACGAGTATTTTACCAAAACCTATTATTGGGACAGGACCCTATGGGAATTGGCATTGTCTTTAGATCCATCACTGACCAAAGAAGATGATTTTTACCCACAAAGGTTAATACATTACAAGGAGATTTTTATTGGTCACACTCCGGTAACAAGGATAGGGAGGACTACTCCGAAGAATGCTGCCAATATCTGGAATGTAGACACAGGGGCGGCCTTTAGGGGACCGTTGACGATCATGGACGTTGATACCAAGCAATATTGGCAAAGTGATCCGGTATATTTGTTTTATCCTTCCGAAATGGGTAGAAACTAAATTTCACAGTCTATTGGGATGGATTATCAAGATTATTAAGGATATTTACATAAAATTTGAAGAATGTCCAATAAGAACGTTAGAATAGAAGTAATGAAGTCCATTGAGGGTAAGGTGGATGGTTTTATAGACCAGTACCTTATTCCGATTCAAGATATATGGCAGCCTACGGATTTTTTACCGGATACCCAAAGTGAAGGCTTTATGGATCATGTAACCCAAATACGGGAGGAGGCCAAGGAATTGGGGTACGATCTTTGGGTCACCCTGGTAGCGGATACGATTACGGAGGAGGCGCTTCCTACCTATGAATCCTGGCTAATGGATGTGGAAGGGATAGATCAGCACGGAGAAAACAAGAATGGATGGTCCAAATGGGTACGTCATTGGACTGCGGAAGAAAACAGGCATGGAGATGTGCTGAACAAATATTTATATTTGTCCGGCAGGGTCAATATGCGGGAAGTGGAAATAACCACCCAATATTTAATTGCCGATGGTTTTGATATAGGAACGGATAGGGATCCCTATAAAAATTTTGTATATACCACTTTTCAAGAGTTGGCCACCAATATTTCGCACAAAAGGGTGGGTCAAATGTGTAAAAAGGGGGGCAATACGCTTCTTGGAAAAATGTGTACCATTATTGCAGGGGACGAGATGCGCCATCATTTGGCCTATAGGGAATTTGTTAAGGTGATTTTTGAAAATGATCCCAGTCAGATGATGTTGGCCTTTGCCGACATGATGAAGAAAAAAATTGTTATGCCGGCCCATTTCCTAAGGGAGTCGGGCGGAACTATCGGGACCGCATTTGAAAATTTTTCCAATTGCGCCCAAAGATTGGGGGTTTACACCGCTCAGGACTATATAGAAATATTGAAAAAATTGAATAGTTATTGGGAATTGGATAGTATTAGAAGCCTTAATGATGATGCCGAAAGGGCAAGGGACTATTTAATGAAGCTACCGGATAGATTGGAACGAATCGCCAGCAGGATGAAATTCCCGGAAGACAACTATAGGTTCAAATGGGTCGAGGCCAACGGAAGGATGGGTTAGTACCAATATTTATCCATCTGCAACCTAATATTAATAACAAAGTGGAGCTATAACCGACTTCACTTTTTTTGTGTACCATATCCAAACGTGAATTTCATGGCAGTATTTTACATGATAATTGGAGGTAAAGACTATAGCTTGCCCTTTTTGTGCTCTTCCTGCCATTTGTGCAGATCTTTCCATTTGCCCTCGTAGGCCATTTTTGCCTGCATTGGCCAGGATGCCGGGTCGTGAATTTTATAGGGGGCACCTCCACTGTCCAATATCTCCTGACATTTGGCGACTGCAGTTTCGGATAGATCTTTCCATGTTTTAATATTATAAGAATTGAATAGTTGCTGAATTTTTGGTCCAATTCCTTCAACGATCTTTAGGTCGTCCCGTTTTACAGTTTTCCCAAGTGCGGCTTTTGCTGCCTGTGCATTAAAGGGAAGTAGGGCTTCTGCCGCGACTATCGGGGCAATGGGTCTGGTAGGAACAACAAGCTCCACTTTTTGGGAGAGTTGTTTTTTACAGGTGGCCAAATCTGTTTCCAGTCTTGCATTTTTGTCCTTTAAGGTATTTAATTCTGAAGTATGGCCTATCGGGGAATTTTTGCCCTTGCCGATCAAGTAGCCAAATAGGGCACAGACAATCCCCACAACGGCGGGTATAGACCAGTACCAAATATTCAGGTTTTCCATTTCCTTTATTGTTTAGGGGCAGTGGTTTCGATCAATGTCCAGAGGGTCGTTTTTTTCTCTACCAGCTTTCTATTTTTAGCTATATCCTCTGTCTTGGTGGTTGCCTGTACTGCAAAGTATGAGGTTAAAATAGGTTCCGGCAATAAAGGCAATAACAAACCCCAACAAATTGGTTGTGGTTTTGGACATTTGGAATAGCTGTAAGGGTTTGTCTAAATGTATTAAAAAATTCCATAAGTGTTAAAAAAATATCATTAAATGTTACATTTCAAATAGTTGGTAAGATAATGCCCTGAAGGAAGTTTATATTT
>CBFGWQ010000194.1:0-6902 GCA_965652575.1 uncultured Arenibacter sp.
CCATGGTTTTTCAAATCTACAAATTATTCCATATTTATATCAATACCCCGGATTCTGTGACAGACTTTCTTCTGAAATTTCGCGTTCCCTGGCTGGGACCGGCATCAAAATGTGATGGTCTTGAATATTGGCTGCCGGTGTATCCATATGCGGATCCGAAACATTTCTGATGGTCTCCACAAAAATGCCCCATCTTAACAGATCATACTTGCGATGCCCTTCAAATCCAAGTTCAGTGGCACGTTCCTTACGCACGGCTTCACGGAAGGAGTTTTGATCCAGACCACTTAAAAATGGTAAACCTGCCCGTTCCCTGACCAAGTTTATATATGTATAGGCATTATCGGGTCCGTTCAATTCATTTTCTGCCTCCGCACGCATTAAGAGTACATCGGAATACCTAATTACATAGGTGTTTTGACTACCATTGTTGCTTTTCGGAGCATCTCCATCCGCATTAAAATACTTACCCGTTACCGGGCCTGCACCGGGAGTCCTTGGAGATTCAAGAATATTCCCGTTCAATTCGGTAACATAACTTATGTCCTTTCTTAGGTCCCCATTTTCAAACATATCCAGATAATCCGTAGTGGGCAACATGTTCTCCCATCCACCGCCCACGGCATTTGTAGCTCCCACTATTTCAATATCCCTGGAGCCTACCCAACTCTGTTTAAAATCGTTGCGTTCATCTTGTTCAAACTGAATATCAAACACATTTTCGTTTACCAAGACCCCGTTTTTATCGGGCATTAGGACATATTCCGCATTTTGGCCCCACAAGCTATTGTAATCCGCTACCAAACCGAACATACCCGAAGTTATTACTTGCTGCGCCCTGGTATTTGCTTCCAGCCATTCATTTTGGGTAAGATGGACCTTGGCCAATAGTGCGGTAGCCGACCATTTGGTGGCCCTGCCCAAATCTTCCCCTACATACTCGTTGGGCAATACCGATAACGCCTCACTAAGGTCTTGTTCTATTAAGGCATAAACCTCATCTACCGTATTTCTGGTAATCCCTATCAACTCATCGGTATTGCTTACTACTTCTGTAAGTACAGGAACTGCCCCGTACACCCTTACCAGCTCAAAATAATAAAATGCCCTCAAAAATTTGGCTTCGGCAATTAAGCGTTCTTTTAAATAATCATCGTTCATGGGCACGTCTGGCACGAACTGTATTACGGTATTGGCAAGGGCGATTCCCTGAAAATTATGCTGCCACATTTCGGTAGCGTCCCCATTATTGGCATTAAGATCCAAAAACCAAGATACGGGACGCATATTGTGCTGGCCCTGAAAGGCAATATCACTGGGCGTAAACCCATAGTAAAAGGAAATAATACTACTATGTAGGCGTGTATAAGCCGCAGTAGTTGCCGCCAAAGCATCCTGTTCGGTAGCTGGAAAACTTCCGGGAACCAAAAAGTCTATAGGCTTTTCGGTGATGATATCTTCACAGGATACCAATCCTACGGATATTACTAAAATTGTATATATTATTTTTTTCATTGTTATAATTTTTTAAAAGGTCAAACTTAAGCCTAGGGTAATGGACCTTACAGATGGATCCTGTGCCTGATCATATCCCCTTCGGGCATTTTCATTTCCTCTGTTAATTTCCGGATCATACCCACTATACTTATCGAACAACAACAAATTGGTTCCGCTCACATACACCTTCGCATTTTGAAAAATGGGCATCAATTTGGTAGGGATGTTATACCCTAAACTTATATTGCGCAACCGGAGAAAGGAGCCGTCCTCGATTATCCCTGTCTCAGGAACGACCTCCGTCCTGAAAACACCCCTTACGGAAGGGATATTACTTTCGGTATTGTCAGGTGTCCAACGATTGGCGAACATACCATTAACGTTATTATCAAAAGCCGTGTTAATTCTGGAATCCGTTTCATTAAAAATATCATTGCCCAGAACAAAAGACCAATACATAGAAAATTCCAATCCCTTATACGTGAACGTATTGTTCATACCCCCAAAAAGCTCTGGATGGGGATTTCCAATAATGGTCTGATCCAAGGCGTCTATTACGCCGTCCGGTGTGCCGTCCGGACCACTGATATCCTCAAACCGTTTACCTCCCGGAAAAACGCCTCTACCAGATACCCCGGCAGCATCTATTTCCGCCTGTGTATTCCAAATACCATTACGGATATACCCGTAGAAGGAACCGATGGACTCTCCTTCCTTAATAACTGCCGATGGTTGATTTAAAACCCCTCCAAATCTATTTATCAATATCTCACCGTCTTCATCCGGTATGGATATCACCTTATTTTTATTGGTAGATATATTAAAACTGGTATCCCACCTAAAATCATTTTTATCAATATTGATGGAGTTTACGAAAAGCTCGAATCCCTGATTTTCTATGGATCCAAAATTGGTCGGAATTACGGCATTGGGCACACCAGCCAACCATAAAATTTCTTCATCGGTAAACAAATCGTTCGTTTTTTTATGATAATAGTCCAACGTAACCTGTAATCGATCATTAAAAAAAGAAGTATCGATACCCAGGTCCAATTGGTCTGTAGTCTCAAATTTCAATTGATCGTTACCCAATCTGTTTAACCCTATACCATTGGTAATATCCCCACTGTTTCCGAAAAGATAGGTGAACCCGGCCCCTAGCCTCGCCAATGAAGTACCTCCGGAGGCAGGATTGCCCAATCTACCATAACTGACCCTAAATTTTAGGTCATCGAACACCCCCAGGTTTTCTATGAATTCCTCACGACCGGCATTCCATGCAATGGCAACCGAAGGAAAGATACCCCACTTACTGTCTTTAGCAAAATTGGACGACCCATCGACCCTTCCGTTCAAGGTAATCCTGTATTTTCCCTTGTAGCCATAATTTAATCGGAACAAGTACGATTCCACACCAAATTCATTGGCGTTGGAACCCGCTCCCGTTCTATCGGATCCAGCTCCAAGGTTGTTATATCCAAAATAATCGGTGGTAAAACCCCTTACCTGCACCGAATTTCCTGAATTGAAGATCCGTTGCCGGGTATAGCCCATAAGTCCATCAAGATCATGATCTCCAAACGATTTGTTATAGGATAGTGTTTGTTCCACCAGAACACTTAAATACTCCGAATTGGAAATGTTTGCCGTTCCTCTATCATTAATCTGGCCAAATAATGTGGAAGGTGCATAATTTTCACTTTTGTCCAAGGAAAGATCGGTTCCAAAATTAAACTTGTACCTAAGGTTCTTTATAGGTTCAAGCTCGGCATAAACTGTACCCAATATTCTGGACCTAGTATTAAGATCGATTTTTTTAGCCGATTCCCCAACAGGATTTTCCGCATTTAGCTCGGAACTGACCGTTTGGATGGTGTATTCCCCATTCTCATCAAGAACGGGCAAGGTAGGGAACCAACCGGCTATATTAATAATATTACTACTTCTTGGTACAATGGTACTTCGGGAAAGAGTAACAGAATTCCCAACCTTTAGTATTTTATTCAATTGATAATCCCCGTTCAAACGAAGCTGATATCTTTTTAAGTTGCTATCTATATAAATGCCATCCTGGTCAAAATAATTGCCGGATATAAAATATTGTGCCTTTTCGTTGCCCCCTGAAGCGGACAGGGTATGACTGGTCATCGGGGCCCCATGCCTATATACTTCTTCCTGCCAGTTGGTCCCCTCACCATAAGAAGCAGGATCTGGATAGGCCTCAATACCTTGAACCTCGTTTTGCCAAGCGGCAAATTCAGCGGCATTCAACACATCCAAAAAACGGGTTGGTGATTGAAAGGTGGTATGGGCATCATAAGTAAACTTCGACTGTCCGGCCTTACCCCTTTTTGTGGTGATCAACACCACACCGGCCGATCCCCTTGAACCGTAAAGTGCAGTGGCCGAGGCATCCTTCAATACCTCCACCGATTCTATATCCAGTACATTAATATCCGAAGAATTGCCCGCACCGATAAGTCCATCTATAACAAATAATGGCGAACTATTTCCCGAAATGGAGTTTGTTCCCCTAATTCTTATGGATGCCGCAGCACCAGGTTGCGAGGAGGTAGGTGTAATCTGAACCCCGGAAACTTTTCCTCTTAGGGCATCATCAAGTCTTACCGAAGGCGTAGCATTAATTTCAGCCGTTTTTATAGAAGATACGGCGCCGGTCAAATCAGATTTCTTCACCGTTCCGTATGCTACCACCACAACTTCATCCAAACCGGCAGCGCTTTCCTCTAATGTTATATCAAGATTCGTTTGCCCATCAACCGAAACCGCCTTGGTCAAAAATCCGATATAGGAAATCTCCAAAATGGCATTATCATTATTTAGTTCCAGTGAGAAATTACCATCAAAATCGGCCGTAACGCCGTTAGTAGTCCCTTTTTCAACGATGTTGGCTCCGGGCAGCGGATTGCCATCCTGATCTTTAACTACCCCTGTAACCTGAAATTGCTCTTTTCTTAAGCTATGATCAGGTCCCGGGGCCTTGTCCGGGGAACTAACTTTTAATTTCTTCCTGCTCAAAATAATTTGCTTGTTCAATACCTCAAAAGCAACATCCGTGTCTTCAAATAGTCTTGACAGGATAACGGCAATCCTCTTATTCTCTACTTTAATAGTAACCTTTCTATCAAGATCTACATCTTTCCTATTCAACAAAAATTTAAAATCCGACGCTGCCTCTATTTTATGGATAATGGTTTCCAAAGGAGCATTGGAAATATCCAAGGAGATCTTTTTGCTTTGTGAATAGGTATTTGCCTGAATCTGGAACAAAGAAACAATGGTTAGTAGTACCGTGAGCTTCATTTTTAGGCTTAATTTTAAAGGAGACCGTAAATGTCCCCCATAATTAAAGAGTTTTTTCATAATTTTGGTTTGTTAATTGATTTAATTTCGTTTAAATCATTTTGAACTAAATCGGGAAATGTGTCCGCATTTTCCGATTTTAACGTTAAAATGACCCTGTAGTTGATTTAGAACTCATCTTGACTTTTTCCAATTGGCTAAAAAATCGTCCTTTTTCACCCGCTTTTTGTCTTTTTCTCTTTCCGTAGCCCTGCTATGCAACTCAAAAAAATCTTCAATCAGGCAAAAAATGACTGATTTTCGCTTCAATCCAAAAAGTCAAGATGAGTTCTTGGTTAAAAATGTTTGTTCATACACTATGGATTTAAAGGGTTTAAAAATTATTTAATGATTACCTCATTGTTGACAATGGTATAGTCAATGGCCCAGCTTTTATTAAATGATTCCAAAACCTGGTCGATTGTTTCTATATCAAAAGTGGCATCGAACATTTGTTCCTCCAATAGGTCGTTCCTATTAATGATGGTCACGTTATAATGTCGTTGTAAAGCTTCCCGGATCTGTTTGAACGGAGTGTTTCTAAAAACCAATTTTCCCTTTAGCCATGCGGTATAAAGATCGGTATCCACATTACTTATCGCTATTTCATCATTGTACCTGTACCATTCCGCCTTGTAGCCAGGCTCCAACGCCACAGGTTCAGTATTGGAAGTTTCTTCGGAAGTCCTCCGCAGCTCAACGGCACCTTCCACCAAGACCGTATTAATGTTGGCATCCTCAGGATAATGGGATACATTGAATTTTGTGCCCAACACTTGAATATCTATCTCATTGGCATTCACTACAAAAGGATGTTCTTTATCTTCCCTGACATCAAAATAGGCCTCTCCCGTTAAAAAAACTTTTCGGGCAGCTCCCTTGATAAAGCTTATGGGATAACGTAGGGAAGTTCCTGAATTTAAGTAGACATGGGTTCCATCGGATAGCTCCACATCAAATTTTTTGCCATAGGGTACATTAAGCGTATTATAGATTAATTTTTGATTTTTGGCGGTGGCGGTATAGCTCAGTTTGGACTTGTTCTGCTTACCGATAATATTACCCTCAGTGTCCCGTACTTCCCTATTGTCATCGGCCGACAGGGTTTCCACCTTACCGTTGTCCAGAACAATGGTAACCGCTTCCTCTTTAGGAATCAATATCCCGGTTTCTTTATTTATACTATACTCTTGTTGAATATAGTAGCCCAAAGAAAACAGCAACAGGGCTATAGCGGCATATTTCATGAATCCCTTTATATTCTTACGAATCTTGTCTTTCTTTATTTTCCGCAGTAGCGTATGCTTTATCTTATCCGTGTCCGGTCCGTTCATACTTGTAATAATCTCTAAATGCAATTGAATATATTCCTCAAAAATAGCAACATTGCCTTCTACCAAAATCCAATCCGACAAAATATCCAGCTCCTTTGCCGTTGCCTGGTTCGACAAATATTTAAGTATAAGTTCTTCTTCAGATCTGGTCATTAGGTGTGTCCTTTAAAGTAATGACAATGCATATTTGCAATACCCTAACAATTTGTTGATTTTTTTTTCATATTTGTAATAACCATTGCATTATTTTACGACCAACTTAACTTTTATCTATTTTATGAAAATGGCTGATAATGCTTTATTGATAAAGCGCTTGCAAAAAGGGGATGAAAAGGCGTACGTATGTTTGGTAGATATGTACAACAGGCGACTTTTTGGTTATGCGCTTACATTGACCAATGACCATGCCCTTGCCGAAGATATTCTTCAAAACGTTTTTCTAAAAACCTGGGAAAAAAGAAAAAAACTCAACATACACACTTCTTTACAAAACTATTTATTCAAGTCGGTCTACAATGAATTTATAAATGCCTACAAGAAAAATCGTTCCACAATGATCTTGGAACACAAATATTTCGAGGGTCTGGAAAAAGCGGTAAATATGCATAATGAACAATCCTTTGATTTAATTATAGCCCAAATAACCAAGGAGATACAAAACCTACCGCCCAAATGCCAGCAGATTTTTGTGCTGAGCAAAAAGGAAGG
>CBFGWQ010000195.1:0-6794 GCA_965652575.1 uncultured Arenibacter sp.
AGCTATCGGGATGGGGTAAAACAGATTTTCCGAGAAACCTTGTTAAGATGATTTTTTGCCATGTACTAAACTTAAAGCTTATATAACAATTTTTGCGGAAGAAATTATTTAGTTTTGTTTAATTTGGTCCAGTCCATTTTATGAACTCATCTTAAATTTTAATATCGATAGTCACATAAATCAATTTCAATGCTTAGATCCAATCGCTTCTATTTATTGCTCTTTTTACTTTCCCTTCAGATCGTATTGGGGCAGAAAACAAATTCCTTTAAAATACATTCCCATAATGATTATTTGCAGATTGCCCCGTTTTGGGATGCGTATGCCCATGGGGCCAACTCCATTGAAGTAGATGTATTTCTTAAAAATGACAGTTTATATGCTACCCATGCGGAGGAAGATATAATAGTAGGCCATACTATGGAAAGCCTGTATTTGGATCCTATAAAAAAGGTGATGGAACTGCAATTGGGAAAACACCAGGAGTTGCAGCTACTCATAGATATAAAATCGGAAACCTACACCACCCTGGACAAGATAGTGGCCGTGCTGGAAAAGTATCCCAGCATCATCAATAACCCCAATATTTCCATGATCATTTCCGGAAATAGGCCGAAGCCGGAAGAATACAAAAATTATCCTTCTTTCATTAAGTTCGATTATCAGACTTTGGAGAATATCCCCAACAAGGAGGCCTGGGATAAAGTAGCCTTGATAAGTCTGCCTTTTCACAATTTTTCCCATTGGAACGGAAAAGGAAGATTAACGGCCGAAGACTTACAAAAGGTGAAGTCCGCCATAGACAAGGCCCACTCATACCATAAGCCCTTCCGTTTTTGGGCCACTCCGGACTCCAAGACCGCATGGAAAGCGTTGCACGATCTGGGGGTGGACTACATAAACACGGATATGACGGACAAGGCCTCGGTATATTTGCAAACCTTGGGGAATAGGGTATTTTACAACAAGGCTATATCCCCTGTGTACACCCCTACCTATAAATCCGACCAAACTGAAATGTCGGTCAAAAATGTTATATTGCTCATAGGGGATGGCAATGGGCTTACCCAAATTTCTTCATCGGTGCTGGCCAATGGAGGCAGCCTTACCCTGACACAGCTAAAAAGCATAGGATTTATCAAGACCCGATCCTCGGACGATTTTACAACAGATTCTGCCGCTGCAGGTACTGCCCTGGCCACCGGGACAAAAACATATAACAGGTCTATAGGGATGGCCGCTAACGGACAACCCCTTCTAAATATTACCGAATTGCTAGATCAACATCAATATGTAACCGGATGTATCACCACCGATAAAATTGTAGGGGCCACTCCTAGTTCATTCTACGCCCACCAAAAGGACAGGGACGACACCGATGGTATAGCCCAGGATCTACTGAAGAGTAAACTCTCCCTTTTCGTTGGGGGAGGGGAATCCAATTTTGACAAGGCGGAATTACAGGGGAATGGTTTTGCCATGTTGACGGATGTAAAGGAATTGGGAAGCAGTAAAAAGGATAAAATAGGTTTGTTCATCGCAGAAAACAACGTTCCCAGCTTTTTGGAAGGCAGGGGAAATTTACTGGCCGAAGCCACTAAAAATGGACTTCAGTTCTTAAACGCCAAAAATAGACCGTTCTTTTTAATGGTGGAAGCGGCACAAATTGATTCTTACGCGCACAGGAACGAGGTAGCCGGAATTGTTACCGAGGGGATCGATTTTGACGTGGCCATAACGGAGGCCATAAAATTTGCCGACAAAACCGGAAACACTTTGGTGGTCATAACGGCAGATCATGAAACATCCGGATTTACCATGCCACAGGGGAATATGGAAATGGGCATGATAGAGGGCGACTTTACTACCGATGACCATACGGCCACCATGGTTCCTATTTTTGCTTACGGGCCCCGTTCACAGGAGTTCCAAGGTGTTTATGAAAACAATGAGGTTTTCCACAAGATTCTAAAAGTGCTGAATATAGGTAAAAAGTAGTGGGAATTGAGTATTGAGATTCTAATTACCTTAACTTAACGATATAAAAAACCCGATGCGAACATCGGGTTTTTAAGCTAAAACAATAATTATAGGTAATGGTAGTGTTTCTATAATGTTTCGGCATCCAGAAGGGCAAAAAACTTGTCCAAATTTGGAATAATTACGATTTTGGTACGTCTGTTTTTGGCCATGTTTTCCTTACTGTTATTATCTACCAAAGGCAAATAGCTGCTTCTTCCCGCAGCGATCAAATTGGCAGGATCAACATGGTACTTGTTCTGTAAAAGCCTTACGATGGACGTAGCCCTTTTAACACTTAAATCCCAGTTATCCTGAAACATTTCGGTATTGATGGTCCTGGAATCGGTATGCCCTTCCACCATCACTTCCATACTAGGCTCGGAATTGATCACTTCGGCCAATTTGGACAATATGGTGTTCGCTTTGTTACTTACCCTATAGCTCCCGGAATTAAACAATAATTTATCTGAAATATTGATCATCACCACCGTTTTGTTGATATCAACAATAACATCATCGTTCTCATCAGAAATGGATTTCTTCAAATTGTAGGAAATGGCCAGGTTCATGGAATCTTCCAAAGTTTGGGCCTTGGCCAATTCACTCGGATCTACTTTTGCCAAAGTAGCCCGCATTTTTTCCTTTGTATTGTTGCTCATTACGGCAACATCATCAATAGAAGTATATTGTGAATCATTAATTTCCTGTAAGGAATTTATTTTTTCGTTGTATTCGGCCACCCTTGCCTCTATTTTGGATACTTTGGATTCCAATTCCTCTTTTTCTACCTGGGTTTTTGTCAGCATACTTTTGGTATTGGACAAATCCCCTTCAAGGGCCACATATTTTTTCTTAGATACACAGGAAGCCAAAACTGCCATCCCCAACAAACCAACTAAAGTTACTTTTTTCATCTTCTTAATTGTTAAAATTTACAAATAGTGTTCTGTAAGGTTATACGGTCGTAATAGGGGAAAAAGACGTTGGGAGCTAGATAAACTTTGGCAAAAAAAAGGGCATCAAATTAATTTGATGCCCTAATTATATGATTTATAGAAGATTATTCACATCCTCCGGTAAACCCTTTTGCATTAAATTTTGTTTGCACGGCTCCCTGTCTGTTCCCTTCCTTTACCTGAATGGCGAGGTTGTTTTCACCACTGCCATCCCGTTTGGGACTACAATATTCAAATAGGTAAAAACTATTGGCCTGTTCGGAAACCCTGAAGGAAATATCATTAAATGTGGTTTCGAGTTCCTCCTTGTTCCCAGCGAACACGCTAAAAGTCTTACCGATCTTACCTAAGATATCGGTATCGATTTCCGCCCCCAATCCAATACTAAAAAAGGCAATGTTCTTATTGGCATTATCTACTTTTTTCAAAGCCGCAGCTTGGGTATATCGGGAAGCCTGATCGGTACCATCGGTAAAAACAACCACCGAAGCGGCACCAATACGGTCATTGGTAGTACTTGCGGCCAATAACTGTTCTGCCTTGTCCGTAGCCTTGATCACCGCACCATAAAGATCGGTGGAAGGATCGTTGCTGATATTGGCGCTTATTCCATCAATGGAAGTCAAAAGTTCCTGTTTTACGTGGGTCAGCTCGTTAAGGACATGTAACTTATCCTCCCCATCAAACCAATAAATGGCCATTTTAAAGGATTCCGTATCCGAGGCGGGCATTACATTGTCCACAAAACTGGCGGAAGCTGTTTTTAACTCTTCCATACTACTGCTCAGGACACTATTGCTCAAATCCAGCACCAAAATAGTATTGTTATTAAAAATTTGCGAATTGGGGGAGATCCTTGCAAAAGACTCCGTAGTGGATATGGTACTGAAACACTCATCGTTCCTACCTTGCTCATAAATGGTAAACTGGCTTGCATTTAGCCCCGGGACCGGATCTCCATCGGTATCGGACACCTTAAAAAATATGGACACCTTTCCCGGTAGCGTGGTATATTGATCCTGAATGGACAATACCAGTTCGCCATCGCCCAGATTTAAACAGTCGTCCACAGGTTTTCCAAGACCTAGGTCGCCACCGCCATTTCCACCGAATTGCACATCGTCATCCGCATTTCCACATGATACAAATAAGGCCATACCAAAGCAGATAGCCACTAATTTAATATAAAATTTCATTTTCATAATTTTTAACGTTCACCTAGCAGAACGCTCAAAACTATTTAAAATTATAATTTGATTCAAAATTGCTGTTAATATTTGTTAAAGACTTTATTCACATTTTTTTACTGGCCATTGGGAGATGTTTTTAAATTCGTGGGCCATAAGAAGAGTGATTTCTATACTTATGCCATTTCGGAGGGAATACAAGGTTTAAGGTTTCTGGTTTAATGATTGTCCGTATGCAGGTTCACAATTAACGGTTAATACAACCTAAAAGCTCCTTCCACCAGAAAGGGGAAGTTGGCTATGACAAGGAATAAACATTAAACCTGAAACTGAATTTGAACCTTAAACTTTGAACCTGCAAGCCGCTCCTTCCTATTGCGGATGTCCCATCAAAATATGGCTGCTAGATGAATTCTTTGTACCCATGTGCTACCAATACCAAATTTTTGTATTTTACATTACGCTTCGGAAAATAATGCGTGCGTAAGTTATGGACATACACTACTGTGCAGATTATGAGAGCATGAGCCAAATGGCTTTCGATTCCCTTTTGACCCATTTAAAAACAAATCCGCGGCCGCTGATCTGTACCGCTACCGGTTATTCGCCCACTGGGCTTTATGAAAAATTGGCCGACTCATATCAAAGCGATCCAAAGGTTTTTAAGGAAATGAAAATTATAAAACTGGATGAATGGGGCGGAACCAATGGGGATTACCCCAATACCTGTGAATACTATCTTCAAACGAAGCTTTTGGAACCGTTACGGATTTCGAAAAACAATTATATTTCATTCGACAGTAGTCCAACAGATGCAAAAAAGGAATGCGATCGTATGGAAAACGAAATTCAGGAACACGGCCCAATAGATATCTGCATCCTCGGTTTGGGAAAAAATGGGCATTTGGGTTTTAACGAGCCTTCCAAAACTTTGTTCCCGGATTGCCATATTGCCAATTTAAGCGAATCCTCCTTAAAGCATCCCATGGCCAATAAAATGAAGACCCGGCCCACTTATGGCCTGACCCTGGGCATGGCCAACATTCTAAAATCGAAGAAAATAATTCTTTTGGTAACGGGACCGAACAAGAAAAAGGCCATAAAAAAATTGTTGACCAGGGAAATAACCACTTTCTTGCCGGCTTCCTTTTTGTGGCTGCATTCCAATGTGGAATGTTTTTTGGATAAAGGCTCCCTTTAATTTTAGTGAATATTTTTTTAGTATATGGCAAACATCGTCTTAACAAGGTATCCGGTATCGAGTTGACCTAAGACAAAAAGGTCGGAAAGTACCCCTTAACAAACTGTTAAAGTAATACATACTTTTCCTAAATTTGGTAACTTGTAGGGTATTACCTATTCTCTACCTAAAAATCATCGACTATGCCAAAATACGATATCAATATAAATGGAGTTTCCAAGAGTGTGGAAGTTGCGGAAGACACCCCTTTATTGTGGGTATTGCGAGATCATCTGGACTTGGTAGGAACCAAGTATGGTTGTGGAATTGCCCAGTGCGGTGCCTGTACGGTTCATATGGACGGAAATGCGGTTAGAAGTTGTTCTTTGCCTATCTCATCGGTAGCCGGACAGCAAATTACTACCATAGAAGGACTTTCCGAAAATGGCGATCACCCCGTACAGCTGGCCTGGAAAGAAGTGGATGTTCCCCAATGCGGTTATTGTCAGGCCGGACAAATAATGACGGCCTCCGCTTTTTTGGACAAAAATCCGAATCCAACCTCTGATGAAATAAAAACGGCCATGCACGGCAATATCTGCAGATGTGCTTCCTATACCAGAATTCATAGTGCCGTAGCAATTGCCGCTGAAAAAATGGGGTAGGCCGTTTCCTTTGGAAAAATTTAGGCCAACCCCTTCGCATAGACCAAAAAAACGAAACCCTCGGAATATTGAGGTATTAAAAACTAAAAATATGTCAACATCACCAATAACATTCAATAGACGGGCATTTATCAGGACATCTTCCCTGGCCAGTGGGGGGCTTTTGATCGGTTTTAACCTTTTTACGGCCTGTAAACCCAAAGTGCAGCCCCCTGTAGATATTTCCCGGTTAAATTTTAATGATTTCAATGCCTTTATAAAGATTGCCGATAACGGTGCGGTAACCATTTTTTCGCCCAATCCCGAAATAGGGCAGGGCGTTAAAACGGCAATGCCCATGCTGATCGCCGAGGAATTGGACGTGGCCTGGAAGAATGTTTATGTACAGCAGGGAATTTTGGATACCGAGAACTATACCAGACAGCTTGCCGGGGGGAGTCAGTCCATCCGACTGGGATGGGAGCCTTTGCGCCAAACCGGGGCTACGGCACGTCAAATGTTGGTCAATGCCGCTGCGGCCAAATGGGGTGTGGATCCGTCGGAATGCACCACCTCGGAAGGGGTGATCACCAATGCCAAAGGGGAGACTTTGGGCTATGGGGATGTGGTAAAGGAAGCCGCAGCCATGGAAGTTCCGGAAAACGTAACCCTCAAAGATCCCAAGAATTTTAAAGTTATCGGTACCGATGCCCCCAATGTGGATATTGATAAAATAATTACGGGCAAACCACTTTTTGGGTTGGACTATAAGGTAGAGGGTATGGTATATGCCAGTGTTTTGCGC
>CBFGWQ010000196.1:0-6786 GCA_965652575.1 uncultured Arenibacter sp.
AAAAAATCTTGTTATCTTGCACCCCATTACCTACAGTAATCCCTAACCCATAATTTATAATGAACAGCAGTCTTTGCCCCACTTGGAACAAAACCATTTTGACCCTTCTTCTTTTCTTAGGCCTAAGCTCCCTGGCCCAAGAAACGAAGCTTGACCATATTCTTGACGATTACCATAACCACCCGGAACTGGTCCTCGTTGCCGCCCACAGGGCCACCAATCCCAACTACCCGGAAAACTCTTTGGCGGCCATAGCCGAAAGCATCCGTATAGGGGTCGATATTGTTGAAATTGATATCAGAAAAAGTAAGGACGGTGTATTGGTGATCATGCACGACAAAACTATTGACAGAACGACCAATGGTTCGGGAAAAGTGGACGATTTTACCCTTGCGGAGCTCAAGGAGTTTAGACTTAAGTTCGGCAATGACATTACCGATGAACAAATACCTACTTTTGAGGAGGTGTTGCAGTTGACCAAAGACAAAATGTTATTGGATGTGGATTTTAAATTGGAGGGCGAGGCATCCGTAAGACAAACTTTCGACCTGATAGAAAAATATGGCATGGAAGACCAGATATTGTTCTTCCTCTATGATTATCCGGAGACCGTACAATACCAGAAATTGAACAGGAAGATTAAAATTATGCCCAGGGCATATTCCAGAAAAGATATTAGGGCCATTAGAAAATTGCAGGACATTTCCATTATACATATCGATGACAGCTATTATAAAGATGGGACCATGCGCCGACTAATAAAATCCGGATATAGGGTATGGATCAATGCTTTGGGCAAGTATGACAAGATGGAAAACCAAGCTAAAAATTCAGGTTTTGATGCGCTGTTGTCCCGAAAATATGTAAACGTAATCCAAACCGATCTACCGGAGGAGCTTCTAAACTATCTTAGGGCCAAAAAATTACACCGATAATTTAATGTCGTGAAGGTTTTTGGATCTGCCAGGAAAAAAATCAGAAAATGATCTCATAATTCCCTTTCACATATTCCTTTCCACTTTTGATGACAAGCTTGTTCTTTTGGGAATTAAACTCCCATTGAAGTCCTTTTTCCAATAGATGTCCATCCAAGGTGATTTTTTCCGGGGCCCTATTGGCATGAATTCTGAATAGGTGGGAGAATTTTGTCCCCTTCAAGGAAAGTTTCAGGGTACCGGCGGTTGCCCCATAGGAAATTGTGGTTTTCCCTTTGGTATCCACGTGGTGATAAACGAAACTATTTTCTCCTTTGGGATACACCAAAATGGTAGTAAAGCCCTCAGAATCCCCATTTCCCAATCCCGTATAGGAGCGTTTAATGTCCATGGGAACAATGGCACCCTCCTTAATATATACCGGAAATTCATCCATAGGAAATTCCTTCACAATTTCAATCCCGCCATCAATGGGTTCCTTATCGTCAAAAAAATATCTCCACTCCCCTTTGGGCAGGGCAATGGTCCTGGTTTTTGAATCCCTATATATTGGGGCCACCAAAAAATCGTCCCCGAACATATAGTGGTACTTGCCTTTTTTTAAGGGGGTCTGCAATCTTCTGCCCCCTTCATGTGCCGTTACCACATAGTGGTACATATAGGGCACCAATTCTGTGTGCAACCAGGAAAACTTTCGTATTACCTCCAGTTCCTCTTCGGTCCTTTTCCAAAGTCGCCTTTCCCCATGGCCGCCGTTCATGAACAGACCACAAAAAGTGGAAAATTGCGCCCACCGCATATAAAGTCGCGGAGGAATTGTTTTCCCCGAGAATCCGGCTACATCGGACCCCACAATATTATACCCCAGCTCGGCACTTTTGAGGATACTTTCTATGGCCGATCCAAAACCCTGTATCCCTTCCAAAGCGATGTCGACTTTTTCATCCCCTTCTTCCAAAATCATTTCATCCGTAACCCATTTGTGTTCCTGATCGCCCACCCAATTTACGGGAGAAGCATCAATGGGCGAAAAGCCCTCAGGGTGAAAACCCCGATCTATGGAACGGGACAGTGTAACGAACTCCGGGTTCTGGGCAAGCCCATGCCCGTATTCGTCCCTGTAATAGTGGTCCATATAGGTTCTGGTGGTCATGATTCCCTTTGATGTCCTCTTATAAAATAATGGTATTGGGCCAAGTTGGTTCCAAAAAAGGGTTGCGGTGCCATCCAGTTTCCATCCGTCGATACCAAGGTCAAAAACATTTTGCTGCAGTCCCCGCCACCATTCCATAGCATCGTCATTCGTATAATCTATAAAGCCCCCCTCTCCCTTCCACCATTTATTCGGCTTGCCGGATTTGACCAAAAAACCGCGGTCCAATGCCTCCTGATACCAATCCTTGGACTCCTTTATACGCGTATCCTTGCTTAGACTATTCACCATGGAGGTCATCCAGAGCACCACTCTATAGTCATTGTCCTGAAGCTTTTTAAACCACTGTTCGGGTTTCCTGTAAAGATTGGTGTCAATTTCAAAATCATTATAGCGCAGAGACCAGGGGCTATCCAAAATAATGGTCCTCACCGGAATATCATATTCCTTATACCCTGCCAATAATTCGTCCACATAATCCGAAGTATTGACATCATCTTCCCAAAGCCAGCATTCCAAAGCCCAGGGAGGGGTCAGGGGAGGATTTCCGTGCCGCTGGCCATTGAAAGGTATTCCCCATACAGGGAATATCCAATAAAAATAGGAGACGACCCCTAAAATCGCCAAAACCCAAACAACTATTTTTAGAACCCTTTTTTTCAATTTATCCTTTTCATTTTTCTAAAGAATCTAAAATAGATCATCAAAAGCGAATAGACCATAAAAATGGAACCTATGGTAAGCAACAACGAACTGTATTCGGAAAACACCTTGCTATAGCCCTTTACCGCATTGCCCCGAACCATATAATACAGTCCCAGGACAATTAAGAACAAAGCACTTAACATTCCTGTCAGGGCCATTCTTTTATGCCATGGGATAAAATGTTCCTTTCCGTAATTCCAGAACAATTGGAATAAAATCAGCCATAGGGCCCAGGATAGTACTTGCCATAAATTGAGTGTCCTAAAATAATTTATCAAAGTAATAAAAGGTTGGAACCACAAATTATCCCCGGTATAAAAAGGTCTATCCCGGTACATAAGTACCTTTACCCTACTTTGGTCCCTATCCCGTATTATCCCTAAAATAGATTCTTCCTTCTTATCCGGATCCATTTGATGCCAATTGGGAATCTGAAAGGCATTCCAAATACCACAGGCCCTACCGTAACCGTGAAAATCGAGTCCGCCGAGCATTAACAAATTGTTGTCCCCACAGAACTTTTTAAGATCCTTAAACAAGGTCCTATCGTAATAAAGTTCCTTGCCTACATTTTCAATCTCAAAACCATCGGCACCCAAATCCTTATAAAACTCCTTATCATTTCCCTTTCCATCGAACCAATGATTGATAATTACGGCCCCTCCATATCTATGTGTCAGATCCACTATAAGGGAATCTTCCCTGTCCCTGGTCCCGAACGTTCCGTTGAGCCCCAACAGACTCATATGATTGGATCCCGAATGTTCCTGACCTACCATGATTAAAGGTGCTATGGGAAATTGCCCATTTCTTTGTTTGGTGGCAAAGTCCAATGTTTTTTTATGATTGGCATGATCCGTTATAAAAAAGGCATCGAACCCATTCCTTTTATGCCATGCCCACATTTCTTCTTGGGAGATCAAGCCGTCGTGACTATATTCGGTATGGGCGTGGGTGGTTACCAATATTTCATCCGAAGTATTGTTTACGATGGTATTATTGGGCAATCGAACAAAGAGGATAACAATAAAAATTGAGAAACAAATGCCGATCAGCAAAGGCAGGTTTCCCAAAAACCGCAATACCGCCCGCCTTCGGAAAGGAGCTGAAGCAATTTTAAATATCCTTACCAAGCTTTGGCATAGAAAAATAATCACTATCCATAATAAGGCAATCGGCAATTCCTGCAGGGGATAAATAGCCCTATTTAAATATAACAGGGGGCCCAATACAGGTTCAAAAAATAATCGTACTATTGGGATATGGATATCGTATCCGGGAATGGGTTTCAGGCTAAGGGCATCAATAATATATATATCCAAATGAAAAAAAAGTGCCACGAAAGCGATAATCAAAATCGGAATTGCAACAAAAGATTTTTTCAACATTTTAATTTTATCCATTACTCGATAATCGAGATTTAAACCTGCCTACCGCAGGCAGGTGCCCCGACGCTTGCCTGCCCGTATCGTTCAGGCGGGCCTGCCTTTGTCGGCAGACAGGCTTGCCCCGAGGTAGTTTAATTGGGAACTTCCATATACCCCTTTACTAAACCACTATATAACAAATACGTTTTGGAAAGGTATTAAATTCCTTGGCATGCCATATTAGTGCAAAGCAACTGGCAATATACAATTGGCCGCAATCAAAACTTCCCATTTCAATACCTCTTGCCCATTGTTTATGTATATCCCTAAATAGAGTTGACCGTTTTAGGTTAATATTTCATTATCAAAAAATAGTTATTGTTTTCCTTTTATGTAATGGCATATCCGGAAATTCCCGTTCAAAATCAATTAGAGGCCTGTTATCCATATAATTATGGGTCATTTTGCCGTTGTAATCGGTAAAGACACTTTTATAAGCCAAAGTGATATAATAACAGCTCCGAAGCGGACTTTTAATGCACCGTATTATACTCATTCCTATAATTAAACAAGGCTACATACTCTTTTACCTTATTCCTTTGCTCCTCCGTAAACCGGTCCAATGGCTCGGCAACATGGTCCTGACAAATGCCCAGGGCCATCAAAGCCGCTTTGGTACCCTTTATATGTCTGGAAGGATACTCCCCAACCTCATAAATGGTCTGGTGCACCAAGATCAATTTTTCCCTCAACAATTTTATCTTTTCCAAATTTTGATCCAATGCGGCCTCGTACAGATCCACAAATAGCCTTGGAAAAAAATTGGCTCCCCCTGCTACCGATCCATGCCCACCGTTCATTATAGTCTCCGGCAAAAACAGCTCGGTCCCTGCTATAATGGAAAAAGAAGGATCGTTCTTAAACTCATCCATAAGCATATACAGATAATTTAGATCCCCCGAACTATCCTTTATACCAATGGCCCCTAATTCCTTTGCCCTCTTAACGACCTCTATGGACAAATGAAGTTTTGTACAACTCGGCATATTGTACAGCATTAAAGGCAGGGTCAGTTTAGGCACCAAACTTTCCAGATAATCCATCATTTCTTCCTGGGCAATCGGAAAATAATAGGGAGGTGCCACCACCAGGGCGTCCGCACCGACTTTTTTGGCATGGTCCGCTATTTCCACGGTCCCATCAAAAGAGGTGTCGGTAATCCCTACCAATACCGGGACTTTTTTGTTTACTATTTTACAGGTTTCGGATATGAGCTGTTTCCTGACCCCATAACTGAGACTAGGACCTTCCCCTGTAGTTCCCAAAATAAAAATGCCATGTACGCCACCATTTATTAAATGGTGTATTAATTTTTTTAACCCCGTAATGTCCAGTTCCTTATTCTCGAGCAATGGGGTAACCATGGGAGGTATTATTCCTTTTATGGCCAATTTCATAATGGTCGGTTGTTTAGGTTGTGTATAAATTATATTTGATCAACAAATCTATTGATCCGGTAATAGGTACTACTGCTACAAACTTCAATGTACCGCTCTAACAAAATAAACCCAATTTAAAAACACTTGCCACTACAATATTGTTTTAATTACATTATATTTTAACCTTATTTCTGAATAATTTAATTATATTAGTCCAATATTGTCAATATACCAAGCCATGGAATTTATTTTTGAAAAAATATTTGTCCCCAATAAGCATTCATTCATATCAAGAAAATTACCCTTGGCATCCAATGCCAGAATCCATTCGCACAGGAATTTTGAATTAAACTTTATTACCTCGGGATCTGGCAGGAGAATTGTTGGTGACAACATCTCCGGATTCGAAAAAGGCGATCTGGTGCTCCTTGGACCCAATTTACCGCACTGTTGGGAGGCTTTGGGTTTTGAAAAAGGAAATGATCCATTTTGTATTGTTACCCACTTTTCGGAAGATATCATGAACTCCGATTTTTTTAAGATGCCCGAGCTGGAACTCGTGGTAGATCTTTTGAAACAATCGAGCACAGGACTGCGTTTTAAGCTGGATAATGACAGCCATATTAGGCAAAGCTTGGAGCGCATGACACAATTGGAGGGCCTGGAATATTATATTGAAATGCTTAAAATATTCAATTTTCTGTTACAGGTGGAGGAACGGGAAAACCTATCCAACCCCAATAACAGTTCGGCCGTTTTCTCCAAAAATCTGGATAAAATAAACAAGGTCTACGAATATGTCTTTCAAAACATACAGGAGGGCGTTAAATTGGAAGAGGCCGCTGCCGTACTGAATATGGCTCCCAGTTCATTTTGCAGGTATTTCAAAAAGAAGACCGATCTTACCTTTATGGAATATGTAAAAAGTGTCAGGGTAGGCATAGCGGCCAAATTGTTGGCGGAAACCGATAAGCAGATAACGCAGATCTGCTTTGAAAGCGGATACAACAATCTGGCCAATTTTAACCACTACTTTAAGCATATTATGGGCAAAACCCCCTCGGATTACAGAAAGACTTTTAGGTAGTCCCTTTTACCTAACAACATTGGCCGCGGTAATACTTTGCCCCACGAACGTTCCAGGAACCCTTATTGTTCTGCCTCACCCGGAACTGCCGAAAAGGCAG
>CBFGWQ010000197.1:0-6757 GCA_965652575.1 uncultured Arenibacter sp.
ATTGTTAATTGTTAATTGCAAGTATAAAGATACCTGATTCAAAAATATAATTGGGTTGTCGCAAATATTTTTTTCCTTGATCTGTTGTGATTTACCCGACCATCATCAGGGTTTTTAACTAAAAACTTCTTTATATTTATAGTATCAATCAATACATTTTTCGCAATGAACGATCTAAGAAAAGTATTAGGTGATATTTCTCAGCTCACTTCCGAAATTGAAACCCATTATCCCGAGCTATACCATTTTTTGGACGAAAATCCATTGACCCTTCCGGCAAATAATCTTCCCCACGTAAACAAGGAAGATCTAAAGGATTATTTGGAGAGTTTAAAGCAATTGATCAAACATCATTTAGAGACCCATAAAAAAAATGGATAATACCATCTTAAAATAACGTGAGTTCGACATAAAAATAATTGCAGGACATTGGTTTCTTGCAAATTAAAAAATTGCTACTGTCCCCTCGAGACTGCCCGTTCAGGCTGGAGTCGAGAGGTTTTTTGACAGTTATATCTTTAAATTGAGGTCTCTCCCGATAGCTATCGGGATCCGCTCGGACCGGACAAAATTATCATAAATAACTCATTAACAATTAAATATAAATCAAACTCACGTTAAAATAAAACTATGGGAGAAATAGCCAACTCGGAAAGACAGATAACCCTATATTACAGTTCCAAGTCCACTAGGGCCAAACAGACCTTGGCCTACGCCAAGGCCGAGGGATTGCCGATACGGGAAATCGATATCCTAAAAGTGCCTTTGACCGGAACCCAAATTACGGAATTGGCGGGTAAATTGAATATAGAGGTCAAAGACCTGGTAAATCAGGAACATCCTGCCTATAAAGTCCATTTTGACCCTCATGAGTTTTCTACCAACGATTGGATAAAAATGATAAGGCACAACCCGGAAATCATGAAGCAACCTATTGCCATTCGTGGCAGAAAGACCATTTTAGTGGAAACCCCTACGGATATTATAAAAATATAATATATAAGAACTACCTGGGCACACAGTGTACGAGGTATCGGAAGCAAGGCCACTGCGCTATTAGTGACTACCTATAATACTCACCCGGGCCCTGCTTCGGGTAATTCTATTGATTAAAATTTATATCCAGTTTATGCCTATGGGTGCCATTAGACTTTTATATAAATTTTTCTTTTGTCCAACCAAAGTCCTACAAGCCAACAAATAAACATAAAAACAAAGGCAAAGGCAAACGATCCATAATAAGGTCCTAACCAGCTAAAACCCTTTTCATAAATATAATTGTACAGGCTCTGATTTCCATCTACCCTTACAAATAGTAAAGTGATGGCCAAATATTCCGACAATAGATAGATGAAGAGGGAGTTCTTTCCAAAGATCTCGAAGAAGTTAAAGTTTATGGGCTTTTTAATAAATTCTATGGCATAAATCAGTATGGACAATAGCATGATGTCCAGGCCAATGGTAAGGATTACGAACGAACTTGTCCATAATTTCTTGTTGAAAGGGAAACTAAAATTCCAAAAATAGGCAACGGCCAGTAAGCCTACCGCTACCATTAACATTTTGGCCAACTTTTCATAAGTAATGCCTCCATGAATAACAAACTGCCCTACCAGATACCCTGCCAATACGTTACATATGGCCGGCAAGGTACTCAATAAGCCCTCGGGATCGAAAGGAAGTCCATCCCCACCATAAAGGTGTCCATCGCCAAGAAGCAATCTATCAAGGGTTCTCACGAGGTTGCCTTCCAGGGTATAATCACCAAAGGCACTGAGCAGCCCCCAATAGCCAAGGAGAATAATTGCAGAAGCTATAATAAGCTGACGGTTGGTAAGAAAATAGATCATGGTAGCTCCAATAAAATAACAAATTGCTATTCGCTGTAATACTCCCAATATCCGTGTTTCGCTAAAAGGAACCATGGCCAGTTCCCCGGAGTCCGTCCATGATACAAAGGGGAACCAATACATTATATATCCCAATAGAAAGATAATCAAGGTCCTTTTTATAATTTTCCGAAAAACCTCCGAAAGGGATTTATCGGCCCATCTGGTCTTAACGAAGGCAAAAGCATTTCCCACTGCAAAAAGAAAAGAGGGAAAAACCAAGTCGGTCGGCGTAAACCCATGCCATTTGGCATGCAATAGAGGCGCGAAGGTAAGATCCCAATCCCCTGCAGAATTAACAATTATCATTAAACAAATGGTCAATCCGCGGAACACATCGAGGGCTTTGAATCGTTTCATGTTAAACTATATTTTGTTTGGCCCCTAAGTTAATCAGTCCTATTATTTTACCAAATTAATTGTCCATGTTCTTAAATATGCAATAAACCGACCATATTAGGGCTATTAGCAAATGCAAAAAGAGCTATCGGATCGATAAAAATTAACGCCCATTTAAAGTGTCCATATTTAAAGCGGTATCTGCTGGCTCAAACAATGCAGGGTACCAAAGCCCCATATAAGATCAATGGCAGCAATACCTATTACTTCCCTATCAGGAAAGCAGCTGGCCAGGGTGTTCAACGCAATTCTATCGGACGGATCATTAAAGGTGGGCACTAAAACACAGTGGTCAAGAATCAAAAAATTGGCATAACTGGCGGGTAATACCAAGGTATCAAAGACAATATCCTTTGGCATGGGCAGGGTGATGATCTTTGGCGACCTGCCATTTTCCAAGGTAGCTTTCTTAAGTACCTCCAAGTTAGATTGGAGGGCCTTATAGTTTTTATGTCCTGGATCCGATTCCACAACGGTTACAATGGTTTCCGAATCCACAAACCTACACAAATCGTCTATATGGCCATGGGTATCGTCTCCTATAATGCCATCTCCCACCCATATGGTATTGGTAATCCCCAGATATTCCTTAAAAATAGCTTCGTAATCCTTTTTGCTAAAGCCGGCATTCCTCACCTGTACCGTTGGGTGCAATAGGCATTCTTCCGAGGTAATCATGGTTCCCTTACCATTTACCTCAAGTGCCCCTCCTTCCAGGACTACGGGTTTACCTTTGTAAACTACCTGTGTCAATGGTATTTTCAAGGCCTCTGAAACGGCCAGGGGCACCTTTCTGTCCAATTTATAATTGGAATATTTGGCCCAACCATTAAAATTAAAGTTTAGTGCTTCCCTGTCCTTCCCATTTTTAACAATGATGGGGCCGGAATCGCGCATCCAACTGCGGTTGGTCTTCTGAATGATAAAGGTGATTTTTTTTAGGTCCACGGTGGCCATTTCCAACATTTCCATAACCTTTCCCTGGTGTTGGGAACTGTCCACTACCAAAAAAACCTCTTCATGGGCGGCCACTTTTTTAATGAATTCCACAAAAGCCCATTGTATGGCGCCGTACTTGCCCGGCCAATCGTTACCGTTATGGGGAAAACAGAGTAGAATGCCCTGTTGTTTTTCCCATTCTGCAGGGAACCTTCTCATTTAGTCCAAGGCCCTTTTGATGATATCGGCAAAGGCATCTATACGCCTATCCCTGAAAAACGGCCAATTCTGACGTACATTTTCCTGTAGTTCCAGATCCACTTCCGCTATAAGGATCTCTTCCTTATCATGGGAAGCCTGGGCCAGGATCTCACCTTGGGGTCCCGCAATAAACGATCTTCCCCAAAACTCAATCCCTGCCGTATTGGGGAGGTATTGTTCCAAACCGATTCTATTGGCGGCCGCCACGAAAATTCCGTTGGCCACGGCATGGCCTTTCATTACGTTCATCCATGCATTGTACTGTTTTTCCCCGTATTGCTCCTTCTCCTGGGGATGCCAGCCAATGGCCGTTGGGTAAAATAAAACTTCGGCACCTTTAAGTGCCGTAAGTCTGGCAGCTTCAGGATACCATTGGTCCCAACATATCAGGGTTCCAATATTCCCTTTTTTGGTAGGATTGTTCTTAAAACCCAGATCCCCGGGCGTAAAATAGAATTTTTCATAAAAATGGGGATCGTCCGGAATGTGCATTTTTCGGTATAGCCCGGCTTCGGTACCATCAGTATCGATAATATAGGCACTATTGTGATAAATCCCTGCCATTCGCTTTTCAAAAAAGGGTACTATAATTACTACCCCAAGCTCCTTGGCCAAAGTGCTAAAGGCCTTAAAAGAGGTGCCGTGCAATGGCTCTGCCAAGGCAAAATTGTCCGTATCCTCACTTTGACAAAAGTAATGGCTACTATATAGTTCAGGGAGACAAATAACCTCTGCCCCTTCATCTGCTGCCCGTCCCACCCAGGCCATGCATTTTTTCAGGTTGTTTTCGGCAACATCGTTGAGGTTCAACTGTACTACTGCAATCTTATATTTCTTCATATTGTACTAATAAAAGATGTTGCAAAAGTAATATATATTATGAGACTCTCTAAGCTTTATCCTTTGGTTCTTATCTATGCGCCGGCTGGCTCCTTCGCTAAAAATGTCCACCAGACATTTTCTTTACGCTCGGCCCTGTCTTTTCCCGCCATACATCAGCTATTTTTTACTTACAGGGATTTAAAAAACGATACCCTGAGGTATGTTCAAGTTATTTCCACCACTGGGAGGTCGATACTTCCATGCCATTAATGGGAATAGGTTCCCCAATTCTTGGGGTCAATACCTCCAAATTGAGCTCTCTTGCCCTGTTGGTAACCCTTTCTACAGGTTCGGTCCAAGGATGCATTGCCAACTTAAAAGCCCCCCAGTGGATGGGCATTATCTGTTTGGCCCTTACGTCCAATCCGGCCTGGGCCGTCTGTTCGGGAAACATATGTATATCGGGCCACATCTCATTGTATTGCCCGCATTCTATCATCGCCATATCAAAAGGCCCGTACTTGTCCCCTATTTCCTTAAAATGTGGGCCGTAACCACTATCCCCACTAAAGAAAATATTATCGGTTTCCGATTGTATTATCCAGGAACTCCATAAGGTACCGGCCCTATCCGTCAATCCCCTTCCTGAAAAATGCTGTGCGGGAGTACATCTGAATACCAAGTCTTCATGGACCACTTCCTGCCACCAATCCAGTTCAACAATACGTTCCTTTGCCACGCCCCATTTTTGCAAGTGCACCCCAACGCCCAGGGGGGTAAAGAACATATTCACCTTGCCCTTTAACTTCTGAATGGAACCGTAATCCAAATGGTCATAATGGTCATGTGAAATTAATACGGCATCTATTCTTGGGAGTTTTTCCACGTCTATCGGAAGATTTTTGCTAAAACGATCGGAGCCCAACATGGGATGTGGTGCAGGGACCTTACCGAACATAGGATCGATCAAAATTGTTTTATTGTTCGTTTGCAATATAAAAGCGGAATGTCCAAACCAGATAAGACGGGTACTGCCAGTGTACTTGGCAATATCCAAGGAATCCAATTTCTCTACGGGAATATCCCTGCCGGGTTTGGTATTGGGCGGGGCGCCGAAGTAACCTGCCAGACTTTTTCCAAAATCGCGTAGCCCCATATCCAGTTTTACCTGTTCCCTATTGATGAATTTCCCATCCTTATAGTTGGGAGATTTAATATAGATCGCTTTCTGCTCCACGGAAGGAGTACCTCCAAATTCAGGACTCAGATAGACAAATAGAACGATTATTAGGATCACCAATAAAAGTCCGCTTCCAATTACTATGCTCATTTGCTTTATTATTTTTTTCAACGAATAAATAGTTTTTGCTGTGATGGCCGTATTTAACACATTTATTATCGAATAATTATTCTGTTTTAATTCAAAAAAACTAACTCTTAATGGCATCCCAAACCATTAGGAACATAAAGTCGATATTTTCCTGGTTCAACTCCAATTTTCCATCCATAATCAATTTTACGGTTTCCCCCATTAAGGCTCCTATGATGCCCATTAGAATATTGTTGTCCACATTCTTGAGCAAGCCTTCCCTTTTCCCCAATTCTATAAGGTTCATGGCCATTTTACTTTTAGTCTCCTTAACGGTAAGCGGTACTTTTTCGTAATAGGGCGATTTTTTCAACTGCTCTAAAAAACTCATTTCCCTTTTATTGTTGATACTGAAATTGATCCAAAAAAGCCATAGTTTTTTTAGTTTGAGCTTATAGGGCAAATCTTCCGTGATCTCCTGTTCGCTTCTCTGTGTTTCCCTTTCTATAAGCCCTATGGCAATGGAAACTATCAAATCTTCCTTATTCCTGTAATATACATAAAGTGTAGATACGGAGAGCCCGACCCGATTGGCGAGGTCCGCCATCTTTATTCCGGCAAATCCCCTTTCGAAAACAATATCCAAAGTGTTTTCTACAATTGCCAATTGTTTTGTTTCATCCTTTACCCTCACGGTACAAATATAGAATATTAAATCGAATAAATATTCGATTTAAAATATTTTGAAGTTTTATTTTTCATTGTAACAAAGAAACGGCCAGTAGTCTAACTTGCCATTGGATGTTGGAATTTAGATATGGGATGCTAGATATTAGATGCTAGAATTGAGACGTTGGACATTTGAACTTTATAACTTTCAACATTCAAACTTTTAACATTGAACCTTGAACCTGCCTACTGCTACTGCCCACTGAAAACTGTTACTGTTAACCCCATTTAGGACTCTACACTCCACAAACTTTGAACCTTAAACTTTTACCCCTAAGCTTCCTGAAGTTGTTTTTTGGATTGCCTATAGGTGTATTTGGGATAGATCGTGCGCTTGGCAAAACGATTCACGGTATTGGAATTGACCATCTTTGTATATACTTGCTTGGTAACGCCAAAATACTCATAG
>CBFGWQ010000198.1:0-6756 GCA_965652575.1 uncultured Arenibacter sp.
CTCTAGAATCCCAATATTTACTACTTATTACCCATTATCCAATATTTATCACCCAATACCACTTCCTTAGTACATATTTAGGCAATATTATAGCCTTTCTCCGTTTATTTGGCATTTTTAAAATTGTATATTTGCTCCGCTTAAACATAAAAAACAAAATTATAATGCCAAAAATTTTATATACCAAAACAGACGAGGCCCCTGCATTAGCTACACAATCATTTCTACCCATTATCCAGGCATTTACAAAGACAGCCGGAATAGATGTCCAACTTAAGGATATTTCCCTGGCCGGTAGAATAATTGCTGTATTTCCAGATTACTTACATAAGGATCAGCAGATTTCGGACGATTTGGTAGAACTGGGAAATTTGGCCAAAATGCCCGAAACGAACATCATAAAGCTTCCGAACATAAGTGCATCGGCCCCTCAATTAAACGAGGCCATAGCAGAATTACAAAGTAAGGGGTATAACATTCCCAACTATCCGGATAACCCTAAAAATGATGTGGAAAAGGATGTTAAGTCCAGATATGACAAAATAAAGGGAAGTGCCGTGAACCCGGTATTAAGGGAGGGCAACTCGGACCGTAGAGCTCCGAGGGCAGTTAAAAATTATGCCAAGAAGCATCCGCATTCCATGGGTGCTTGGAACGCAGATTCCAAAACGCACGTGGCTACCATGACCCATGGCGATTTTAAATCGAACGAGAAATCGGTTACCATAAAATCGCCCGGCTCTGTAAAAATAGAACTCGCACAGGCAGATGGCACCAAGACCTTACTGAAGGAAAATATCAAACTTATGGAAGGCGATATAATAGATGCCACGGTATTGAATAAAAATGCGTTGATAAAGTTCTTACAAGAGCAGGTAAAGGACGCCAAAGAGAAGGGAGTTTTGTTTTCGGTACACCTAAAAGCAACTATGATGAAAGTGTCCGACCCTGTTATTTTTGGCCATATTGTAAAGGTATTCTTTGCCGATGTATTTGAAAAGCACAGCGCTACTTTTAATAAAATTGATATCAATGCCAATGATGGTCTAGAAATTTTACTTAAAAAAATAAAGACCCTTCCCGATGCCGAAAGAAAACAAATTGAAGCGGATATTGAAAATACCATTCAGCATGGCCCTGCCCTGGCCATGGTAAATTCCGATAAGGGGATTACCAACTTACATGTGCCAAGTGATATCATTATCGATGCCTCCATGCCGGCCATGATTCGCAATTCCGGTAAAATGTGGGATTCCAACGGAAAGGCCCAGGATACCAAGGCCATAATCCCGGACAGTAGTTATGCCGGAATTTACACCGAGACCATCAACTTCTGTAAAAAGCATGGTGCTTTTGACCCAACAACTATGGGGACGGTTCCCAATATAGGATTAATGGCCCAAAAAGCAGAGGAATACGGATCCCATGACAAAACTTTTGTAATCAAGGCCAATGGTAAGGTTTCCGTAGTGGACACCACTACCGGAAATGTTCTAATTGAGCATAATGTAGAGGAAGGGGATATTTGGAGAATGTGCCAAACAAAGGATGCGCCTATCCAAGATTGGGTCAAACTTGCAGTATCCCGGGCCAGGGCCACCAATATCCCAGCCATATTCTGGTTGGATGGGAACAGGGCCCATGATAATGAATTGATCAAAAAAGTAAATACCTATTTGGCCGATCATGACACTTCGGGATTGGACATAAGAATCATGTCTCCCGAAAAAGCTACGGTATTTACATTGCAAAGACTTAAAGAAGGAAAGGATACCATATCCGTATCCGGCAACGTGTTAAGGGATTATTTAACGGATCTTTTCCCTATTTTGGAAGTAGGTACCAGTGCAAAAATGCTATCCATTGTACCTCTTATGAACGGGGGCGGACTTTTTGAGACCGGTGCAGGCGGCTCCGCGCCCAAGCACGTAGAACAATTTTTAACCGAAGGCCACTTAAGATGGGACTCGTTGGGAGAGTTTTTGGCCCTTGGGGTATCCTTGGAATTTTTTGGCGAAAAAAATAATAATAGTCAGGCTATGGTCCTTGCCGACGCCTTGGACAAGGCTACGGAACAATTTTTGGAAAATGATAATTCCCCTTCAAGAAAAGTGGGAGAGCTGGACAATAGGGGAAGCCATTTTTACCTGGCACTATATTGGGCAAATGCCTTGGCACAACAAAATAAGGACCAGGAACTTAAAAACATTTTCACCCCCATTGCCGAAAAGCTTTCAAATGGCAAGGACGAAATTCTTAAACAGTTGAACCATGCGCAAGGTACCCCGGTCAATATTGGAGGCTATTATTTACCGGACGCAAATCTAATCAGCAAGGCCATGAGGCCAAGCTCCACATTTAATTCCATTTTGGAGTCCATATAACCATTTTTTATTAAAGCAATTTAAAAGACCTTTTCCCCCTATGAAAAGGTCTTTTTAGTTTAAGAGATTGCAAACTGTTTTTTCCTCATGGAAAATATCGATACTTTTAGGCAAAATTGCTTTAAATGGGGAAAAATACATGTTTGCCGTTTTGTTTACTGATATTGTTTTCCATAAATCTATTTTCTCAGGAACGCTTCACCCTGAGCGGTACAATAACCGAATTGGCAAGTAATGAAACCTTGATCGGTGTTACCGTTGCCGTACCAGCTTTAAGTACAGGGGGTATCACCAATGAATACGGTTTCTATTCCATTACTTTGCCAAAAGGAAGCTATGAGCTTCAAATAAGCGCTTTGGGGTACCTGGATATTATCCGGACAATTGATTTGACACACGATCAAAAAATAAACTTTCAATTGCTTGAAATTGCGGAACAATTGGAAGAGGTAGTGGTTACCGAAGATATTGAAAAATTAAATATCCGCAAACCCCAAATGAGCGTTAACGCCCTTTCGGTAGAAACCATAAAAAAAATACCGGTAATCCTAGGGGAGGCAGATATTATCAAATCCATACTCCTTCTTCCTGGAGTAAGCAACGCTGGCGAAGGGGCATCAGGATTCAATGTACGCGGTGGCGCTGTGGACCAAAACCTTATTCTTTTGGACGAGGCCACCATTTTCAATTCCTCCCACCTATTTGGCTTCTTTTCCGTTTTTAACCCGGATGCCATAAAGGATGTAAAACTATTCAAAGGTGGTATACCCTCACGTTACGGAGGTAGGGTTTCCTCTGTTTTGGAGATTTTTCAAAAAGAAGGAAACAGCAAAACACTAAAAGTAAACGGCGGTATCGGGGCCGTTGCAAGCAGGCTTTTGGCAGAGGGACCCATCATTAAGGACAAAGCCGCATTTCTTATTGGGGGCAGGGCATCCTATGCACATTTGTTCCTGCCACTTTTCGACATAGACAATACAGCCTATTTCTATGACCTAAATACCAAGCTGAATTTTAAATTGAATGCAAACAATAACATTTTTATCTCCGGTTATTTTGGAAGGGATGTTTTTTCCATAAGCGAAAGCTTCGTAAACACGTATGGCAACGCGGTGCTAAATTTCAGATGGAACCATTTATTTTCGGACAAATTATTCTCCAATTTATCCCTCATATATTCCGATTATTACTATGGCTTAAAACTCGATTTTGTAGGCTTTAAATGGAATTCGGGAATTCAAAACTTTAATCTGAAATACGATTTCAAGCATTATATAAACAATAATTTTCAGGTAAACTATGGCATCAATAACATCTATTATCGCTTTAATCCCGGGAAGATAGAACCCAGTGATGCGAAATCGGGAATAATTGAAAATCAGTTGATCCAAAAATACGCCAATGAATTTGCGGTTTATGTGGATGCTGAACAGAACATTACGGAAGAATTAAGCTTACAATATGGGTTGCGTCTCAGTAATTTTATCCGCTTGGGGCAAGAAGAATTAAATGTTTATGAAAATAACCATCCGGTAAGTTTTGATCCCTTGTTACAGATATATAAGGAGGCCGATCCAATTGGGGTCAAAAACCCTAAACGCAGCGAACAACTCGCAAGCTATACAAATTTAGAACCCCGTATTGCACTGGCTTATTCACTTGACCCCAACAGTTCCGTAAAGGCAAGCTATACCAGATTGGCACAATACCTACATCTGCTTTCCAATACAAGTTCCCCTACCCCACTCGATGTATGGACCCCAAGTGGACCCTTTGTAAAACCCCAATTATTGGATCAATATGCATTGGGATATTTCAAAAATTTCAAGGATGGGGATTACTCCCTGGAAACCGAATTTTTTTACAAGGATATCCAAAACAGGATAGACTATATAGATGGGGCCAATTTAATAGCCAATGATGCCATTGAACAGGTAATCCTCAACGGAGAAGCAAGGGCCTATGGGTTTGAGCTACTGCTGAGAAAAAACCGGGATAGGTTTGAAGGCTGGCTGGCCTATACCCTATCCAAATCGGAACAGAGGACCCCAGGGCGAAATGCTTCGGAAACCGGCATCAATTCAGGAAATTGGTACAACACTCCCTACGACAAGACCCATGACGTTTCGCTCTACGTAAATTATGAATTGAATGAAAAGTGGAGTTTTAACAGCAATTTTGTGTTCCAGACCGGACAACCTACCAACTATCCCATTGGACAATTTGAATTCCAAAATTTGGCAGTACCCTATTATGGCCCTAGAAACAACCAGCGACTGCCAGCCTATCACAGAATTGATTTTTCGGCTACACTTACTCCCCGAAAAAATAAAGGTAGAAAACTTAAATCGGAATGGGTCTTCAGTATTTACAACCTGTACAACAGAAGAAATGCGGCCTCCATCGGTTTTAGCAGAAATGGGGACACAGGGGTGAACGAAGCGGTCAGGACCTCCATTTTTGGTTTGGTACCCGCCGCCACCTACAACATCAAATTCTAAAAAAATGAAGAACATATTAATTTTAATCGCCTGTCTTATAACCTTTGGGTGTCAGGACGTAATTGAAGTAGACCTTCCTACAGAGGAACCCAGATTGGTTATCGATGCCCTTATCAGATTGGAGGATATGGACAACCCATCGGTATTGGTCCAAATAAGGGCCAGTTTAACAAGTTCATTCTTTGAAGAGGTAATGCCCGCCCAACTACAGGAAATTACCCTTACAAATACGGAATCCGGATCTATAATAACTTTACAAGAATCCATTCCGGATACCGGCGTTTATGAAAATGTATGGGATTTGCAGGAATTGACCCAAGGAGAAGTGGAGCTTAACATCCAATATAATGGACAAAGCTATTTGGCCCGGACCAATTTTGTTCCTACAGTTCCACTGGACTCCCTGGAGCAAGGAACCGCTACTTTGTTCGGAGATGATGAAACGGAAGTAATTCTTAGCTTTACGGATAATGGGGAACGGGATGATTATTATTTGTTCGATTTTGATTTCGGGGAATATTTAGTGAGCGAGGATGAGTTTTATCAGGGAAAACGATTTCAATTTTCATTTTTTTACGATAGTAAATTGGAAGATGAAAGATTGGTCACAATCCGTATTTTAGGTATAGATCAGGATCTTTTTAACTATATGAACCAATTGATTCAACAAAGTGGAGCGGATACCGGACCCTTTAGCACTCCTGCCACTACGGTTAGGGGAAATATTATTAATCTTAGTGATACCGCTGAAAGTAACAATACTGTCAACAATAACTATGCCTTGGGCTACTTTGCCATATGCCAGACGTTTTCGGACACCCTTTTGATAAAAAAATAAAACTCCCCTAAAATGAAGCCCATGAGAACAAATAAAGCCCTATTATTAAAAGGCCTAAAAAACATTGCTTATACCATTGCCCTAATGTTTACCGCCCCGATAGTAATATACCAGGCATTTAAAAACCAGGGGCACCCGTTTTACTGGCCGGTTTTGATTATTGGCCTAATGTTGGCCATTGCGGCCATTGCTATGGGTTTCTATAGTATTAAGTTGATTATGGATGCCTTGTTCAACAAGGAGAACAAGCAAGATTAATTTACGTATTGGGTACCCCCTATAACAAAGTCGGACCAATGAAGTTAGGCCCCAATATTTAGAGTGGATTCAAAAATTCTTACCTCTTTCAGAAAAATTAATGGAACTTCATCTTTCGGTTATCAAATTATGTTCGGGAACAATTGCCCTGGTATTGAGTGTAAAAAATAGTTATTTTCGCATTTAAAATTTAATACAATGACCTTATTTGTTGATATGGACGAAGTGTTTGCCGATGCATTTAATGCCCATATAACGCTCTACAATGCTGAATTTAATGAAAACCTAACGGAAATGGACTGCCTGGGACGGGAAGTTTGGCAAGCTGTACCTGAAGAACGGCAACCCAGTGTAAGAAACCATGCCAGAACTGACGGCTTTTTTCGTGCTCTTGAACCTATTAAGGATAGTCAAAAAGTCCTGAAGGAATTATCCCGGAAATATGACCTTTATGTAGCCTCCGCCGCTATGGAATATCCCAATTCCCTAAGGGAAAAAAGTGATTGGTTGGATGAGCATTTTCCTTTTATACATTGGAGAAATAGAATCCTCTGTGGCAGCAAGCATATTCTCAATGGAGATATTTTGATCGATGATCGCAGTTACAATCTGGAGCATTTTCAGGGAAGGAAAATTTTGTTCACCTCTCCGCACAATATCCACACCAAAGGATACGAACGTGCCGACAACTGGTTGGAAGTGGGGAATTTGCTGCTTTAAGATCTGGAAATGTACCAATGTTATAATGTAGCAATTGTCCAATGAAACAATGTAC
>CBFGWQ010000199.1:0-6644 GCA_965652575.1 uncultured Arenibacter sp.
TGTCTACGCACTTCATAAACCATATCCATAGCTGCCTTACCGACCGAATTCATGGCCAAGGCGGAAAAAACAACCGGAATCATACCTCCCACAAAAAGCATGGCCAATACAGGGGCCCTAAAGATATTAATTCCGTCGATCCCCGTAAAAGTTACATAAGCTGCAAACAATGCCAGGGATGTCAATGCTGCGGAAGCAATGGCAAATCCTTTTCCCGTAGCTGCGGTGGTATTTCCTACGGAATCCAAAATATCGGTACGTTCCCTTACAATAGGATCCTGTTCGCTCATTTCCGCTATACCTCCCGCATTATCGGAAATAGGTCCGAACGCGTCTATTGCCAACTGCATGGCCGTAGTGGCCATCATTGCGGAAGCGGCCAATGCCACCCCATAAAAACCGGCAAAGGCATAGGAAGACCAAATGGCCGCAGCGAACAAAAGAACCGTTGGGAAGGTAGAGATCATTCCTGTTGCCAAACCGGCAATTACATTGGTTCCCGCACCGGTACTCGATTTTTGAACTATGGCCAAGACGGGCTTTGTGCCCAAACCTGTATAATATTCGGTTACCGAGGAAATAACCCCACCAACGACCAAACCTATAACAGTGGCATAAAACACCCTAATGGAAGAAATATCCTTTAAACCTTCACCAAAAAATTCCATTTGCATAGTTTCCGGTAACATATATTTTACCAGTACAAAACAAGCAATAAGGGTCAATGCAATGGAAACCCAATTTCCTACGTTCAGGGCACCTTGTACTTCCTTTTCCTTAGCCTCGTTATTTTTTATTTTCACCAACATGGTACCGACTATGGAAAATATAATTCCGAAACCGGCAATGGCCATAGGCAACAAAATTGGTCCTATCCCTCCAAAGCCATCCTGAATGGCTCCGCCCATATCATTAATTACATAATTCCCAAGCACCATGGCCGCCAATACGGTAGCTACATAGGACCCGAACAAATCGGCTCCCATACCGGCAACATCCCCTACATTATCACCTACGTTATCGGCAATAGTGGCCGGGTTTCGGGGATCATCCTCGGGAATACCCGCTTCTACCTTTCCTACCAAATCCGCCCCAACATCTGCCGCCTTGGTGTAGATACCTCCGCCAACTCTTGCAAACAAGGCAATGGATTCCGCGCCAAGGGAAAAACCGGCCAATGTTTCAAGAACAATCGTCATATCTTCGGTGGAAGTCCATACACCGTTCATAAAGAAATTAAACAATAGAATAAAGGCCGCGGTCAGACCCAATACGGCCAAACCTGCAACACCAAGCCCCATTACGGTACCCCCTCCAAAAGATATCTTTAAGGCCTGTGGCAAACTGGTACGGGCAGCCTGCGTAGTCCTAACATTTGTTTTTGTGGCGATCTTCATTCCCATATTACCTGCCAAGGCAGAAAAGAATGCACCAAAAATAAAAGCTACTACAATAAGGATATGGGTAGTAGGAACAATAAAGGAAATTGCGGCCAATGCAACACTGGCCCCTATAACGAAAAATGTCAATAATTTATACTCTGCCTTTAAAAAAGCCAGGGCGCCTTCATAGATATAATCTGAAATTTCTTTCATTTTTCCGTCCCCGGGATTTTGTTTTAATACCCAGGACCTTTTTACCGCCATAAAAGCAAGACCTACCAATGCCATAATTACTGGCAAGTAAATAATTATTGATTCCATTTGTTTGATTATTTGTTAAATATTTTGAGGGGCAAAAGTAGTAAAATATGGTAGAATAAAAAAAGCAATATTACTTCCGCAATACTGCTTTTTAACTTTTTAAAAAATTAAGGATTAATACTTTATACTAACATCCTGTTTTGGCACGTCGCTATCCTTAAACCTTTGTATACATTTTGCCACAATTTCCCTTGCTTCCTGCTGCTCTCCCCAACCGCCAACATCTACCTTTTTCTTTTCAAGATCCTTATAGACTTTAAAGAAATGTTCTATTTCCTTTATTAAATGGGGATTTAATTCGCCCAGATCATTGATCTTGTTCCAGATGGGATCGGATACGGGTACGCAAATGACCTTTTCATCGGGTCCTTTTTCATCGGTCATATGAAATACCCCAATAGGTTTCACCTCCATTACACAACCGGGAAATGTTGCTTCGGTCACCAAAACAAGGACGTCCAATGGATCGCCGTCCAATGCCAGCGTTTCCGGTATAAACCCATAGTCGGCCGGATACATCATGGAAGAAAAAATCATCCTGTCGTACCTTATCTTCTTTAAGGCAAAATCGTATTCATATTTATTTCTACTACCCTTGGGTATTTCGATCAATACATCGAACGACGTAATAGCTTCATTGCTCATATGGTTACATTTAATCTTATAATGTTCTAAAAATAACAAATTAATACCAGGTAACTGTCAAAAAAGTATATCAGAAAAGAAATCCGAAGGACCCGGTTACCCCAAAGGATCTTGCGCCGGGATTTTCCAAATAATTCCCCCTAAAGTTAAAATCTATCCTCAAAATCTTAAAAATATTCCCTACCCCTACCGAATACTCCCAATACACTTTATCATCAGGGGCCATTAAAGGAATATTTGCAGGGGCGCTCAAAGCCCTGTTCTCATCCGAAAGTTCTCCCCAGACCCCTCTTAGGCCAATTATTTCCCTTAGGTTCCATTTTCTCATAAAGGGGATCCTGGAAAAAAGCCTTCCGTTAAAATTGTGCTCCAAATGTGCCGAAACATAGGTATCGGTAACAAATTCATAAAAATCGAGATTTGAAAAAGTATTGTACACGGAAAAAAATGTTTGGTTTCCAGGAATGGCGTTCAGCAATCCCAAGGGCACCTCGCCATAAGTCTTCCCCATCTCCACTGTGGTCAACAACCTTCCAAGACCACCTACCTGCCAAGGCTGGGTATAGCTAAACTGTACTTTTTTATAATCGAAATCACTATCCAAGAAATTTTTAATGCCATTGGTATAGGACAAAAACAAAGTACTGTAATTATCGTTCACATCCCGTCTTTCCACTCCACTCCCTATGGTCTTCTTTCCCGGTGTGTAGATAAAAATGGTGGAAAGGTCAAATTGATCGATTTCCGAAGATATCCCCGTGGGCGAAGTAGGATCTATATAATCCAAGGCAAAGGCATTGGGCAGGGCAGAGCTAAGGGTCCGGTAGGATCCACCTACCCCTATCCTGAAATTGGTGACCGGTTCCAGCTCCAGATTAAAGGTACTGAGGTCTATATTGGTAAGTCGGTCATTGGAACCGACCGTCAACACCGAAGAGGACGCAATACTTCTTCCCAGAACATCAGTTGTAGCAGTTAAGCTGATTCCCAATTGTTCTATATCCCTTCTTTTACCACCGGAAATGATAAACCTGGATTTCTTGTCCACCAGCCATTTTCCTGAAATTCCATATTTAAATTTGTCATCCCCAAAACCATAGGCCAGATAAGCCTGTAAGCGCCAGGGATCGTTTTGTCCAAAATAAGTCCGGGCCCCGGCCCTAAGTCGAACCCCCTCTGCTTCATTATAACCAAAAACACTGTATACGTCCCCTAGGTCCAAATTCCATTTATCTATTTCCACATACCCGGAGCCCAGTATGCTTACTATGTTATAATAACTTTTAAATTTGGGTACCGTCTTTAAGGTATCCAATAATTTATAAATGCCTTTTTCGTCGGCATTTAAGGATTCCAACCTATTGGCTTCCCAAAAATCATCATCCTTGTTCAGGACCAGAGGGTCAAAAGGATCGGTCTTGGCCCTGTAAAATTCATTGGATTTTGGCTGATCAAATATATAATCCCCGTAAACCGTAGTCCTCTTACCGTATACCCCTCTTGATTTTTCCTTTTTATTAAAACTAAAATCGGACAACATATAATCCCGGGTCAAGAGAAAAACGGAATCGTTGACCACATCGAACTCCTGTTCGATATAAATTTCCTTGACCCAGTTGATATTGGCACTTTTGGTAACGGCCAAATTTATATTCTTCACCGCATAGGTGGTATCGTTCACCCAAAAATCCCCTTTAAACGTAAGCTCGTTCTTTCGCCTTGGATAATAAATAATATTGTAGCACCATTTATTGTCTATAAAGGCACTATCCGCCAGGACGTAATTATAGGTATCCACGCCTGTCCGGGACAATGGACTGGTAAAACTCTTATCGAAAAATTTTAAATAATTATCGTAAATATCGTAATCGGAATAAAGGTCGGCAATAAAGGCAATTATAGCCTGATTGTTGCTGAAGCCGGAATTCTTGCTCCCCAAAACATCTTCCTTTACCAAGGCCTTCCCATTATCGCCATAGACCTTGGAAAATGTTTCGTTCAAAAAAATAGGCAGATAGGTCTTCCCTGTTATCCGTGAAGTATCCAAATCGTTAAAAACAAATTCCAAGCCCCTAAAGACCCTACTTTTCATAAGGGCACTGTCTATCGTATTTAAGTCAAACTCTACTTTCTCATACTTGTCAAACTGGTACTGCTTAAACATATGGACCCCGTTCTTACGCTTTTTTGCCCATATTTTTTTAAGTATATCTATGGCCGGATTATTTTTTTTATCGGTCTTGCCAAAATAAACAACCACCTCATCCAATTGTTCGCTGGACTCTTCCAATACAATATTCATATCATAAGTAACCTTGGCCGTAAGACTTATTTCCTTGGTTTCATAACCTATAAAGGACACCAGTAGGGTAGTATAGGTATTTTCCGATTCCATATAAAACCTCCCATTGTCATTGGTTATGGTACCTTCCGAAGAATCCTTGAACAGCACATTGGCAAAGGAAACGGGTTCCCCGGCCCCATCCAATACAATGCCCCCTACCTTGGTCTGGCCAACAGTGAACTGAACGATAAACAAAAATAGGATTGGAAGGATTCTTGTCATTTTCTTACATAAAAAGATCTCTAGTAAACTACCTCATGGCAAGCCTGTCTGCCGACAAAAGCAGGCCCACGAGGCATTTAAAGGAAATTCAAGTTCAATTTCGACACCCGTCTGAACGGAACGGGCAGGCAAGCGTCGAAGCATTTAAATCTCGATTATCGAGCAAAAAGGCTCCTCTCCATTTTTAGGAAGGAACCGAACATATAGACGTAACCAACGGTCCGTACTTACCTTTTAAAATAAAAAATTTCTTGAAACCGAAATTTTGTATTTTGCCCCACCCGGAATTGCAAAAAAGCAATTCCGACCCCCCCAAGGGGAGGTATAATCGGAAACCCTGCCTCGCCGGCAGGGAATTATAAAGATTAAATTTATAATATAAAAGCTCCGTTAACCAAGAGTCAACGAAGCCATAACATCTTTTTAGGGTATATATTATAATTTGTACAATACTTTCTTGACCGCCTTTACAACATCCTCATGGTTGGGCAACCATTCTGCCAATAAAACCGGGGAATATGGTGCCGGGGTATCCGCTGTATTGATCTTTACGATAGGGGCATCCAAATAATCGAAGGCATTGGACTGCACATGATAGGTAATCTCCGTGGCTACATTGCCAAAGGGCCATGCTTCCTCCAAAATAACCAATCTATTGGTTTTCTTTACAGATTTTAAAACCGCCTCATAATCCAATGGTTTTACGGTGCGCAAATCAATAATTTCCAAACTAATATTTTCCTTGGCCAATTCTTCGGCCGCCCTATCCGCCTCCTTTATTATTTTACCAAAGGAAACAAGGGTGACATCCGTACCTTCCCTTCTAATTTCGGCAACTCCCAAGGGAATGGTATAATCCCCTTCAGGCACTTCGCCCTTATCTCCGTACATTTGTTCCGATTCCATAAAGATAACCGGATCATTATCGCGAATGGCCGATTTTAAAAGCCCCTTGGCATCTTTCGGATTGGAGGGAACCACTACTTTAAGCCCGGGACAGTTGGCATACCAACTTTCAAAAGCCTGTGAATGGGTCGCTGCCAATTGACCGGCGGAAGCTGTTGGCCCACGGAAAACTATGGGACAATTAAACTGACCTCCGGACATTTGCCTGATCTTGGCCGCGTTATTGATAATTTGATCTATCCCTACCAACGCAAAATTAAACGTCATAAACTCTATAATCGGTCTATTGCCGATCATAGCCGAACCCACGCCTATCCCGGCAAAACCAAGCTCGGATATAGGGGTATCCAATACCCTTTCCGGACCAAACTCGTCCAACATTCCTTTGGAAGCCTTATAGGCACCGTTATATTCAGCAACTTCTTCACCCATCAAATAAACGGTCTCGTCCCTCCTCATCTCCTCGGACATTGCTTCCTGTATAGCCTCCCTAAACTGTAGTGTTTTCATCTTTAAAATGGAATCTTTATGTTAAAATGCTAAAAGCGCTAGCAAAAGTAGGAAATAATATATCAAGATTAAGAAGTAAACAATTAAAAATACCTCAAAAAATACTATGCATGCATAGTATTTTAAAAAATTATTGAGTATATTAGCCACCGTTTCTTGATCAACAGTCAACAAAATATTATCATATGAAATGAGCCATAACAAATCTTGATACCTCCCGATAATTATCGGGACGATATGTTCAATGGCGAATTCCATCTGACCATTAAAAAACAATAAATTTGAACAGATGAAATATCCATTAGCAAAATTTT
>CBFGWQ010000200.1:0-6631 GCA_965652575.1 uncultured Arenibacter sp.
CCATCCTTGCGAACGCATAAAAAAGGAGCAAGTGCATTTTTAAAAACCCGCTTTGTAGTACTACAACGGCCAAACTCCGTGGCATTTTCCATAGTTCGCGCCATACTTTCCTTGTGCATGGCCCCTTTCTGAAACCCACCCCCAGCTGCACGCGCCAAATGTCCACCATTTTTGGATTTGTAATAATTGATATCCCCAATAGTTCCCTTTAACTTAATACTTCCTGTTTGCTTTGCCATAATACCTGATTGTCAATCACTAAGATAATTCAAAATTACTAAATAAGAATACTATAAAGTATATTTATAGTATATGTAAAGTATGTATATAGTAACTTTATAGTATATTTAAACCGTATAAAAGTTAAATAATCTAGTATACAACAAACCAAATTACCGCATATCATCTCGGTGACCGAATGAATTTCAAAGAGCAAAGCGAAGTGAAATTAGACTGTTGGCTTTGATATAGAGGTTGGGAGGTTGAGATATTGATTTATTACAAAGGCTAAATTACTTTTTGATTTTTGTTACTATCTGAAAACCTGGGATCTGGGATAGGTGGAATTTTTATTAATTGTGATGTTATAATGGAATAATAACCCAAATCTTCAGCAACGGTGCCTTTAATCCAGTAAATACCTATTCCAGAAATAGGATATTGTTCCTTAATCTTTGGAAATTGTACCGAATCAAAACATTCCCCGTTTTTATCCAGAAAGGTTGAGAACGCCATAAAATCGCCTTTTGAGGTTTGTGTACTTTTTGAAGTAACCAGTTTTCCAATTATGGTAAATTCCTTGTTTACAAATGATTTTAAATCGGCTGCCACGTATTTAGGATAATTTCCGGGTTTAATAAGCTGGAAATCATCTTGGAGGGTAAAGCCCAATAGTTCCAGATTATCATAAGCATCAATAAGGTTATTCCCATTTAATGCCGGCAAAGTATAATTGGTTCTTTTAGGTTTAAAAAGTTGCGGATGGGGATTGGGTTTTTTTTGTTTATTTCCGTTTATATGGGCATACCACATTAAGTTGTGTTTATTGGGTTCAAAAGTTCTAAAGACATTGAGGCGAATAAGCAGTAAAATCTGTTCCAAACCTAGTTTGCAACGATCTAAAAAGTCATTAAAATTTTTAAACTTTCCATAGAGTTGTCTTTCATTTAAAATTTTCTGTATGCTACGGTGCTCTAAATCCTTTATCATTCCAAAACCTAAGTACACCGTTCTGCCTTTTATGCAATTAGCGTGGTCGCTGTTGTTTATACAGGGATTTACAACCGTTCCCCCACATCTAAAAATTTCATTGATATAGGTGTCCAGGTTATAAAAGCCACCGCCATTATTTAAAACCGCTGTCATAAACTCCAGGGGGAAGTATTTTTTGAGATAGAGGCTTTGGTAGCTTTCCACCGCATAGGATGCGGAATGCCCTTTGGCAAAAGCATAGCCTGCGAATGCCTTAATCTGTTCCCATACCTCAGCAATTACCTTAGGAGTGTACCCTTTTTGGGTACAATTGGAATGGAATTTTTTTTCAAGGGCATCAAACTGTTCCTTGGAACGGCCTTTACCGCTCATACCTCTTCTGAGCACATCAGCCTCTGAAAGGGTAAGACCCGCAAAATGATGGGCTACCTTTAAAACATCTTCCTGATATACCATAACCCCATAGGTTTCAGGCATTATTTCCATAAGTACGGGGTGAGAATCCTTTCGTTTTTCGGGGAAACGATGACGCTCTATGTAAGCGTTTTTCATACCGCCATTGGTAACACCGGGACGAATTATGGAACTTGCAGCCACTAGCCCAAGATAATCCTGCGTCTGTAATCGGGTCATCAATGTTCTCATTGCAGGGGATTCCACATAGAAAACACCCATGCAATCCCCTACTTTTAATAAATCGTTTATAGCAGGATCGTTTTTAAAGGGTTCGGTATCATCAATATCCTTTAGATGGGCTTGGGGTTGGTTTTCCTTAATGAGCTCAATGGCGTCCTTGATTTTTGAAAGTCCGCGTTGGGCAAGGATATCAAACTTAAAGATGCCCACGGATTCGGCAATGTGCATATCGATTTGGAGGGTTTGAAAACCTTTGGGAGGCATAAAGGTGGCGCAATATGATTGTATTGGATTTTTAAGTATTACAATACCTCCAGAATGCACACTTAGGTAATTGGGAAACCCGTGAATAAGTTTACCATACTTCATTACCAATTTGAAATAATGGTCGTTTTTTTTGTTTTGCACATTCCCTTTTAAAAAATCATCTATCTCGGATTTTGGAAGGCCGAAAACCTTGGCAAGCTCACGGACCACTGCACGATATTTAAAAGTTACATAAGTACCCATTAATGCGGTGTTGGGAAATCTTGTAAAAATGTAGTGTGTAACATCATCCCTATCCTTCCAAGAGAAGTCAATATCAAAATCAGGTGGAGAGGAGCGATAGAGGTTTATAAAACGTTCAAAATATAAGTCAAGTTCAATGGGGTCTACATTGGTAATGCCCAGAATATAAGCCACCACGCTATTTGCCCCACTACCCCTACCAATATATGGGTATTCATTTTTAATTGCATACTGGATAATATCATAATTTATAAGAAAGTAGGATACAAAATCCATTTGCCGAATTGCCTGTAGTTCTTTTTCAATGCGGGTTTTAATAATTTGGTCAACGATTCTATATCTTTTGCTTATTCTTTCATAAACCAACTTTTCCAAATATTTATAATCCTCTTCCTTATTGGAAAAGTAAGTAGCTTGGTTTTGGTTAATCCGCACATCATCAAACGCAAAAGAAATTTTACAATCATCCAATAGGGATTGGGTGTTTGAAATTATATGCTCAAAACCTTCAAAACGCTCCCTTATTTCGCTTTGCGAATACATTCTATCCTTTTGGCTTCCCTGTTCCAATTCGGGCAATTTACTGAGTACTATATTGAGGTCTATGCAACGAAGGAGGCGGTGTATATTTAGGTGTGACTGACTGGAAAAGGTTACTGGTTGCAAGAGCACCAATTTTGAAGTATGGGACTTTAAATGGGAGAACTTTAATTTGTTGAGGTCTGCTACGGAAATACCGATGTGCCAATCTTCTGCAAAAGATTCCATTTCAAATTCAAGTACCTTTTCAAAGGGGAAAATTGTTATGACATTTGAAAATTGGGGCGGTATTTCTGGAAAGTCCTTTTGTGGGTGTAGGTGTTGGGTAAGGAATTGATTAATTTCCAGATAGCCCTTATTGTTCTTTGCCAAACATACATAACATCTATTGCTGCCATTGCGAATATCTGCGCCCACAATTGGTTTTATATTTTTTTTGGTAGCTTCCCTAATAAATTCAAGACAGGCCGAGGTATTATTAATATCGGTAAGTGCAAAAGCTGTGAGGTTATTTTTAAGTGCCAATTCCAATAATTGCGGTACGGAAAGTACCCCATAGCGGAGGGAATAATATGAATGGCAATTGATATACATTATTGATTTCTATGTGCGAGTAAAACCGGGGGTTCCCCATCGAATGGATTACGTCCGGAAATAACAGTGCGGACATCAAGCGTTGAGGCCTTTAAGACACTAGCTGCACCAAAACGATTGCGGATATGGTCCAGCGATTTGTATAGGTTGAGGGTTTTCTCATTGTCATCAAAGAGGTTTATTTGATAATGCCCACCGACCAAATGGGAAAATTTTACTCCAATCAAGCGTACCAATACCCTGCGATCATACAACTTATTGAAAAGCTCCATTACGGCGGGAACAAGGATATGGTCTGCGCTTGTATATGGAATACGGACTTGCTTGTTATAAGTCTGAAAATCTGAATACCTAATTTTGACGGAAACACAGCCCGTCATTTTTTTGCCCAACCTAAGTTGATAACAGAGGGTGTCTGCCATAGCAGTAAGGGTGTCTCGCAATTTTTGGACATCTATGGTATCTAAATGGAATGTACGCTCATTGGAAATTGATTTGCGCTCGGAATAGGGAATAACGGGAGTATTGTCGATTCCATTTGCACGGTTCCAGATGGTCTGTCCGTTTTTACCCATTACGGATGTAAGCATTTCCACTGGCATATCCTGTATTAATTTGACCTTATCAATGCCAAGATGTATTAAAGTTTGGGCTGTTGCCTTTCCAATCATTGGGATTTTGCGGATGGGAAGGGGTGCCAAAAAGGATTTTTCAAAACCTTGGTCAATTTTCAATTGATTATTGGGTTTTGCCTCTCCGGTTGCAACCTTACTGACAATCTTATTTTGGGAAAGCCCAAAAGATATGGGTAGACCTGATTCATTTATAATCCTTTTGCGAAGTTCGGTTGCAAATTTATAATTGCCAAAAAACCTGTCCATCCCCGTAAGGTCCACATAAAACTCATCTACACTGGTTTTTTCAAAAAGGGGAACGGAATCGCGGATGATGTCAGTAATAAGACTTGAATATTTCATATAAGTTCCCGCATTCCCCCTTATGACTATTGCCTGTGGGCATAATTGCCTTGCCATTTTCATTGAAATGCCAGAGCGGATACCATATCTTCTGGTTTCGTAACTACAAGCTGCCACTACCCCACGATTGCCCGTGCCACCTACCAATACAGGTTTTTTAAGCAACTCGCTATTAAGCAAGCGCTCTACGGAAACGAAGAAGGTGTCGAGATCGAGATGTAGGATTGATTTGTTCATCAATACAAAATTATGGAATATTTCCTATAATATGGAAATATTCCATTTAATTAATTAATTTTATTTGGAAAGGGAGAGGTGTGAGGCGTAATAGTAGCAGGTGAGGGTTAGCGCAGTGGGACTCGTTTAACCATAAAAATCAAGTTGTTAGTTAAGGCTCTTCAGCTCCGCTCAGGCAGGCTACTTAGGACGTATTGTTCAGGGTTACGGTTATGCTCCTACTAGGGCCTATTTATTCAGGTTTTTTGATTTTATAAAAACCCAAAAACAAAAAAGCCTCTCCATTCGGAAAAGCTTCTCATCGGTTATTGTAAATGCAAAGAATTAATTCTTTATAATCTTTTTTATTACCAATTTTTCTTTTGTCTTGAATTTTAAAAAGTAAATACCACTCTTTAACATAGAAATATCTATTGTCTGATAATTGTTATGTTTGGTAATTACTAATTCACCCAATGTGTTGTATATCTGAAGTGTTTCAACTTTTAATTCGGAATTGTATTCCAAATGTAATATTCCATTTTCAACTGGATTTGGGTAAAAAGAAATCGAATCGTATGTATAATTATTCGTGCCGAGTATACAATTTTCACTGTAATTTGCCCAAGAATCTATACACCATCCATCATAAAATGGAGGATTAATATCACAAATTTGTGCATTTGCATATTGTACATCGTCCACATTCACACAAAATAAATTGGGATTGTTAATTGCAATCATTTCCGTCATAATTTGATTATTACCATTTCTAATATTCAAGTTTGTCAATAAATTTTCTGAACAGAATAATGCAGTTAAATTTGAAAGGTTGCTTACATCTAAGTTTGTTATTTGATTAGCTCTACAATCCAAAAGTCCTAAATTATGATTTTGCGAAACATCTAAACTAGTAAGGTTGTTATAAATTAATCTAAGTTCAGTAAGGTTTGGACTTTGAGATATATCTAAACTTGTTAATTGATTATTTAAGGCAGATAATATTTCTAGATTTGGATTTAATAATTCCAAATTTGTCAATTGGTTTGATTCACAATATAAAAACTCCAAAAAAGGATTTTCAGAAACATCTAAACTTGTTAATTGATTGGAGACACAGGATAAAACTTTTAGATTAGGATTTTGGGTTAAATCTATACTCGTAATTTGATTGTAAGAAAACCATAAAATTTCTAAATTAATATTATGGGATATGTCGAGGCTGCTTAATTCATTACTTCCACAATCCAATTCAATAAGATTGGGACTTTGGGGTATTAAAAGACTCGTAATATTATTAAAATAACAATCTAAAATCGTAAGATTGGTGTTTTGTGATAAATCTAGATCAGTAAGTTGGTTGACTTCACAGTTTAAATATTCAAGATTTGAAAAACTCTGAATTCCCTCCAGGGAATGTATTGCTTTATAAGAAACATTCAACCCGATTACAGCCTCAGCTTCGGCTTGTTGAATCTCTCCATCATTATTGCTGTCAGCATCAATATCACCATTTCCATCACCGTTAATATCTACGCAATTAGAATTAACCAACGTATTTTTAAAATTTGCATCTGGTATATTTACAATTTGAGCCTGTGAAAAACAAAAGGTCATGAGTGTAAGAACGATAAAGTATAGATTTTTCATAAAGAGTCGGATAAATATTAAGATGGATTAAATATACCAAAAAACAAAAAAAGCCCATCCATATGGATAAGCTTCTCATCGGTCTATTTCTAAACCACAAGCCACTTTAAGTGACTCAACACAACATCTTGTTGCGGTCTGGACGAGACTCGAACTCGCGACCCCCTGCGTGACAGGCAGGTATTCTAACCAACTGAACTACCAGACCAAGTTTTCAACCTTTCTTGCGAAAGACCCCAACAACAGTTGGGCAAAGTGAAAAATTGTTACCATACTTTTTGGGATTGCTCCCTTGC
>CBFGWQ010000201.1:0-6592 GCA_965652575.1 uncultured Arenibacter sp.
CTTGTCCTCCCTTACAGCATTCCCAGTTCCAATTTGGCCTCTTCGCTCATCAATTCCTGTGTCCAGGGCGGATCAAAAGTAATTTCCACCTCCACATCCTTAAGCTCGTCAATGGACTTGACCTTTTCTTCCACTTCCATTGGAAGCGACTCCGCAACCGGACAATTGGGAGAAGTCAGTGTCATTAAGATCTTGACTTCATAGTCCTCATTGACGAAAACATCGTAGATCAACCCTAATTCATAAATATCCACAGGTATTTCAGGATCATAAATAGTTTTTAGGACCCTTACTATTTTTTCGCCCAATTCCTGGGTGTCCATAATTTCCAATTCTTCGCTCATTATTTTAATCTTTATGGTTTGCACAAAGGTTTTGTCCAATAAATTTCCATATAAGGAAAATCAATTTAATTGTGTTTGATATGCAACGGCATATAACTTCAATTGTTTAATCATACTTACCAAGCCATTGGCCCTTGTAGGTGATAAATGTTCCTTTAGACCTATTTCGTCAATAAAAGCGGTATCCGCATCTATAATATCCGTAGGCCTTTGATTACTGAAGGCCCTGATCAATATAGCAATAATGCCCTTGGTAATAATGGCATCACTATCGGCGGTAAAAACCAATTTATCGTCTTCCAATTCGGCATGGACCCAAACCTTGCTCTGACAGCCCTTTATTATATTATCCTCTGTCTTATATTGTTCCTTGATCAGCGGAAGCGATTTTCCAAGCTCTATCATATATTCATAGCGCTGCATCCAATCCTCGAACATGGAAAATTCATCTACAATTTCTTCCTGTATTTCCTTTATAGTCATATCTAAATTTTGTGCCCATTAAATAATGGTAACCTTTCCAAACAAAAATACAACAAGTAATTTTGCTTATCAACAATTTAAAAAATTGAAAACCAATCCAATGAAGTTAAGAAAGCATGGTTTTGGCCTTTTTTACACCGGCCACCAAGATATCCACTTCTTCCTTAGTATTGTAAAAACTAAAACTTGCCCTAACCGTACCCGGTATTTTATAAAAATCCATGATGGGTTGCGCGCAGTGATGCCCTGTTCTTACGGCCACCCCCAGTTTATCCAAAATACTTCCAATATCATAGGGATGGAGCCCTTCGATATTAAAAGATATAACCGCCGTCTTTTCCTTTAAATTCCCGTAAATTTTTAATCCGTCTATTGCCAAAAGTTCTTTGGTTGCATACTCCAATAACCCGTGCTCATATTGGGCGATGGCATCAAACCCGATACCGTTCATATAGTCCAATGCGGCCCCAAAGGCAATTCCACCACAAATATTGGGAGTACCTGCCTCAAACTTATGGGGCAGATCCGCATAGGTAGTCTTCTCAAAAGTTACCTCTGCAATCATTTCGCCCCCTCCCTGGTATGGGGGTAATTTATGTAACCACTCCTCTTTTCCATATAACATGCCCACACCTGTAGGACCGCACATTTTATGGGCGGAAACCACATAGAAGTCCACATCCAATTGCTGTACATCGGCTTTTAAATGTGGCGCTGCCTGCGCACCATCTATCAAGACCGCAGCACCCACTTTATGGGCGGCCGCTATAATTTCTTCAATAGGATTAATAGTCCCTAAAGCGTTGGAAACATGGTTGCAAAAAACCAATTTGGTACGGGGAGACAATAATTTGTGGTATTCCCCCATAATCAACTTCCCGTCCAAACCCATGGGAATCACCTTTAATACAGCTCCGGTACGTTCACAAAGCATTTGCCAGGGCACAATATTGGAATGATGCTCCAACGCGGACACCATAATTTCATCGCCTTTATTTAAAAACGGGGCAAAGCCGTTGGCCACCAGATTTATACCATGGGTGGTTCCCGAAGTAAAAATTATTTCATGGGACTTGGCGGCATTAAAATGCTTGCGTATTTTTTGCCTAGCCTGTTCATAAACGTCCGTTGCCTCTTGCGAGAGGGTATGGACCCCCCTATGGATATTTGCATTGTACCTACTGTAATAATCCACAATGGTATCTATCACCTTTTGCGGTGTCTGGGAAGTAGCGGCATTGTCCAGATACACCAGAGGATACCCATTGACCTTTCTATTCAGTATTGGAAAGTCCTTTCGTATACTTAATATATCCAAAACAGTGTGTATCATGATTAAAATTCAGTGATGGTAAAGGATTGAACAGCTATTCTATAGGTCAAACCCCAAACGAACCCCCAATTTGTTGGCGATCAGCTTATTGATCCTTGCCTTTAATTCCGGGATCCGGACACTTTCCAAAACATTGTTGGCAAAGGCATACATGAGCAAGGCCCTGGCCTCCTTTTTTGGAATCCCCCTGGATTGAAGGTAAAATAGGGCCTCTTCATCCAATTGTCCTATGGTACAACCATGGGAACACTTTACATCGTCTGCAAAAATCTCCAACTGAGGTTTGGTATTGATCGTAGCCTTATCGCTGACCAAAATATTATTGTTCTGCTGAAATGCATTGGTCTTTTGGGCAATCTTGTCCACAATAATCTTCCCGTTGAAAACCCCTGTAGCATTTTCTCCGTAGATCCCTTTATAATCCTGATGGCTTTCACAGTTGGGCTGTATATGGTGTACCAAAGTATGGTGGTCCACATGCTGTTTTTCCTCAATAATGGTAACCCCTTTCATGGTAGAATCTATACGTTCCCCGTTTTGATAGAAATTAAGGTTGTTCCGGGTCAATTTACCCCCAAAAGAAAAGGTATGTACGTTTACAACACTCCCGTCTTTCTGGTCGATATACGTATTATCTATCAGCGAGGCAGTGGTTAAATCGTTCTGTACCTTGTAATAATCCACATGGGCATTTTTGGCCGCGAAAATCTCGGTTACCGAGTTGGTAAACACTTCATTGGCCGTTAGACTCTGATGGCGCTCTATAATCTGCAACTCTGCATTTTCCTCTGCAATGATCAAATTTCTAGGTTGCAACAAAAGTGCAGCTTCGTTGCCAGTGGAAAAATGGACAATCTCAATCGGCTTTTTCGGAATCTTGTTCTTGGGGATATAAATATAGGCTCCCTCCCTGCAGAACGCAGTATTCAAAGAGGTGAGGGAATCATCCTTGGATGCTATTTTATTGAAATATACCTCTATTATCTGCTTGAACATGGGTTTGTTCAAGGCAGAGCTCATTAAACAAACATCTACACCATCGTGGGTCGTCTCCGATAAAAAGGAACTGTATACCCCGTCCACAAAAACAATTTTAAAAGTATCTATTTCATGAAGAAAGTACTTTTTTACATCCCTGTATTCCAACATGCTCTCCTTCTTTGGAAATATGCTGAAATCTGTTTTCTGTAGTGTATTTAAGGAAGTATATTTCCAGGCCTCCTCCTTTTTGGTAGGAAACCCCTTTGTCTCAAAATTCTTGATGGCCTCCGAACGTATATCGTGTACCGGATGATCTACATCCACACCATTTTCAAAAGCCAAGAATGAGGAAACCAATTTTTCTTTTAAATCCATCTTTTTCAGTATTCAGTATTCAGTATTCAGTATTCAGCTTTGCCAACTGTACAGTGAATACTGCCAACTTATTTATATAACAGTTTCCTGTTTCAACCAATCATATCCTTTTTCTTCCAATTCCAATGCAAGGTCCTTAGTCCCTGATTTAACGATCCTTCCATTGTGCAATACGTGTACAAAATCGGGTACAATATATTCCAACAGACGTTGGTAGTGGGTAATAACTATGACGGCGTTGTCCTTGCTTTTTAATTTATTTACCCCATTGGCCACAATACGCAGGGCATCGATATCCAAACCGGAATCCGTTTCATCCAAAATGGCCAATTTGGGCTCCAACATGGCCATTTGAAAAATCTCGTTACGTTTTTTCTCTCCTCCGGAAAAGCCTTCGTTGAGGGAACGCGACAAAAATTTTCTGTCGATCTCCAACAGTTCCGATTTCTCACGGATCAATTTCAACATGTCCTTGGCCGGCATTTCTTCCAATCCTTTGGCTTTTCTAGACTCATTGATAGCCGTTTTCATGAAGTTGGTCACCGATACACCCGGAATTTCAACAGGGTATTGAAAAGATAGGAATACTCCCTTGTGTGCCCTATCTTCAGGTGAGGTGTCCTCCAGGTTTTCACCTTCCAAAAACACCTCCCCTTCGGTAACTTCAAACTCTTCCTTCCCGGCAATTACGGCCGCCAAGGTACTTTTCCCCGAACCGTTTGGCCCCATAATGGCATGTACCTCCCCTGCATTAACAGTTAGGTTTATCCCCTTTAATATCTCCTTATCGTCTACTCTAGCGTATAAATTATTGATTTTCAACATTGTTCCTAATTCTAATTATTTAAAATAATTGGGTGCCTTCGGCATCTTATTAAAATCTATCTTTCAATTATTAAAAAATAGTATTGTGTTTTCTATTTCTCTTTGTTTAAAAGTCCCCGTGTCTATATATTTCCCTTAGCCTACGGATCCCTCTAAACTTATTTCCAATAATTTTTGGGCTTCCACCGCAAACTCCATGGGTAATTTATTCAAAACGTCCTTGCTAAAACCGTTTACGATGAGGGCAATGGCCTTTTCTGTATCTATGCCCCGCTGATTGCAGTAGAATATCTGATCCTCCCCGATCTTACTGGTTGTTGCCTCGTGTTCTATTTGGGCGGACTTGTTCTTCACTTCTATATAGGGAAAAGTATGTGCCCCACATTCGTTCCCCATAAGCAGGGAATCGCATTGGGAAAAGTTTCTGGCATTATCCGCCCTACTGTTTACCTGTACCAATCCACGGTAACTGTTTTGCGACTTCCCGGCAGAGATACCCTTGGAAATAATGGTACTCTTGGTATTTTTCCCCAAATGGATCATTTTTGTACCGGTATCCGCCTGTTGGTAATTATTGGTTACGGCTATGGAATAGAATTCCCCAATGGAATTGTCCCCTTTAAGGATACAGGACGGATATTTCCAGGTAACCGCCGAACCGGTCTCTACCTGTGTCCAGGAAATTTTTGCATTTTTTTCGCACAACCCCCTTTTGGTTACAAAATTGTAAACCCCCCCCTGACCATCCTTATTTCCAGGGAACCAGTTTTGTACTGTGGAATACTTTATTTCGGCATTGTCCAGAGCGATCAACTCTACCACTGCGGCATGCAATTGATTCTCATCACGCGAAGGGGCGGTACATCCTTCCAAATAACTTACATAACTACCTTCATCGGCAACTACGAGGGTCCTTTCGAACTGTCCGGTCCCTGCCTGATTGATTCTAAAATAGGTGGAAAGTTCCATAGGGCAACGAACGCCTTTTGGAATATAACAGAAAGAGCCATCGGAAAAAACGGCCGAGTTTAAAGCGGCATAAAAATTGTCCTTTTGCGGAACTACGGAACCTATATATTTTTTTACCAGTTCCGGATGCTCCTTAATAGCTTCTGAAATGGAACAAAAAATGATTCCCTTTTCGGCAAGTGTCTTTTTAAAGGTGGTAGCGACCGATACCGAATCCATTACGATATCCACGGCCACCCCGGCCAACTTCTTTTGTTCGTCCAAAGAAATGCCCAATTTTTTAAAGGTGTCCAACAATTCGGGATCTACCTCGTCCAAGCTGTCGTACTTTGGTTTCTTATTGGGGGCGGAATAGTATGAAATAGCCTGGAAATCAGGTTTTTTATACTTTACATTTGCCCATTCGGGTTCCACCATTTCCTTCCAGATTTTAAAGGATTCCAATCGCCATAAGGTCATCCATTCCGGTTCCTGCTTCTTTTTGGAAATAGCGATTACGATTTCCTCATTTAAACCATTTGGAAACGTATCCGATTCTATATCCGTATAGAAACCATATTCGTACTCCTTGGTTTCCAGTTCTTTCTTTAATTCTTCCTCTGTATATGCCATTTTTTTCAATTTGAAAATTTGAAAATTTGTCAATTAGCTAATTATCGAATTGTCAAATCCCCAAATTATAATGAGAAACTCTCTCCACATCCGCAAGTCCTTTGGGCATTGGGATTATTAAATACAAACCCTTTGCCGTTAAGTCCCCCGGAGTATTCCAGTACGGTACCCACCAGATAAAGAAAACTTTTTTTATCCACTACGATACGCACTGCGTTATCTTCAAAAATTTTATCGGTTTCAGTGGTCTTTTTATCAAAATTAAGCTCATACGACAATCCGCTGCAACCTCCGCTCTTGACCCCTACCCGCACGTAATCCTTGCTGGCATCAAAGCCTCCTTCGGCCATTAGGGCCATTACCCTCTGCTTAGCTGTTTCAGATACTTTAATCATACTAATTGGATTTAATCTAAATAGTTTACAAATATACTACATTAGTAGGGTTTTACCATATTTCCTAACATTAATATAACGAATAGGGAAATCAATATTTCTTATGGGCGAAAGGAGCATCAAGAGGCCCAATTGTTTCGAGCGGATCTCCAATGAAACGTGGGTTCGATAAATATTTTGTTTAAAATAAGTTTTTTGTATTACGCCTGTCCGGTCGAGGCCCAAGAAATTTTATTTTTCAAGCGGATAAAATGACATTATTTCAAAAAATTGAT
>CBFGWQ010000202.1:0-6586 GCA_965652575.1 uncultured Arenibacter sp.
ATTTAAACGTTGACTTGACACTAGACAGGCCCTATTATCTGCCTATAAAAATTGCCTGTATCCGTTATTATGGATTTTCATCTTATTTATCCCAAGCTTGGGCATGTAAGGCGAAATTTTCCATGATTTTGATTGAAAATCACATTTTCTTTAATAGTAAACAATTGTAAAATTGCTGGAAAATTAACCAAAACAAACTTTAAATGAATAAGATTAAACTAGTTTTATCGACTTTCTTTCTGGTTTTATCATTTACGACCTGGGCACAGTCCACAACTGTATCCGGTGTTGTGTTGGACAACAACAATACACCACTGGCAGGCGTAAATGTTGTTCAGAAAGCAACCACCAATGGGGTGGTGACCGATTTTGATGGAAAGTTCTCCATTGATGTGCCTGAACAGAACGCCACCTTGGTGTTTTCGTACCTTGGATTTTTGAACCAGGAAATTGAAGTGGACGGCACCCAGGCAAATTTGAGCATTCAAATGGTTGAAGATGCGGCCTTATTGGATGAGGTGGTGATCATAGGATATGGTCAGGCCAAAAAAAGTGATCTTACAGGCGCTGTAGCATCCCTGAAAGCTTCAGATATAGCAAGGGCCAACCCTGTTTCCGCTGCCCAAGGTATCCAAGGCCAAATGGCAGGGGTCAACATCATTAAGAGAAATAATAAGCCTGGTTCGGGCCTTGACATTAGGATCAGGGGATTAAGTTCCATCGATTTCAGCAATGAACCGTTAATAGTTATAGACGGGATACAGGGGGCCGATCTGAACACGGTGAACCCCGCCGATATTGAAACCATCGATATTCTAAAGGATGCATCTTCCACGGCCATTTATGGATCACGAGGTGCCAATGGGGTGGTCATCGTTACCACGAAACGCGGTACCAAAGGGAAAATGTCCTTGACCTATAATGGATATTCCGGGCTTAAAATGCCGTCCAATTTGCCCGAGATGCAAAATGCCGAACAATTTTATCGGTCAAGTACCATTGCCAGGGAACAAAATGGATATCCTGCCAAAACATTTACATCCACAGAGATGGAAGTGTTGGCTTCCGGGAACGGCGTGGATTGGGTGGACGAGGTGACCCGTTCGGCCCTACAGACCAGCCATAATGTTTCTTTAAGTGGAGGCAGCGATAATGTCAACTACTATTTTTCCCTGGGCTATTTGAATGAAGGGGGTACCCTTATAGACACCGATTTTAAGAGATATACCATCAACGGTGGATTGGATGGCAACCTCACGGACCATATAAAGGCCGGGTTCACCATGAACTATACCAATTCCCTGATCAATTTGGGTTCCCGGGAATCACTTCGTGGAGCGTATCGGGCACGGCCCACAGGGGTTATCCATTTTGATGAAATACTTAACCCCAGCGAAAATAACGATGTGGAGCACGATGGATATGCCGTATGGATGGGTATCAACGACAAACAGGTGTTGAATCCGATCATAGAGGCCGATAGAAGAAATTACCAGTTGGAGACGCTCAGTTCCGATTTTAGGGGCAACGCTTATATAGAAGTGACCCCATTGGAGGGGCTAAGCCTAAAATCGTCCCTATCTGCAAGAAAATTCGATGCCCGGGACGGGACGTACCGCGGAACTTTTACAAAAGACCAAAGGGCAAGTTTGCCCCCAAGGGCCAACAGTAGCAACCAAATATTGACCAATTATACGTTTGATAACATCATCAATTATCAAAAAACCTTTGGTAAAAGCAGTATAAATGCGACCGTGGCACAAAGTGCCTTTAAAGAAAGAGTGGAGGTAATGGGCCTGGATGTGGAAAATCTACCCTATGATTCATCTTGGTATGCCGTCAATACCGCCGGAACCATCAATTCGGTGAATTCCAATTTGACCGAAAGGACCATTTCTTCCTATATGGGCAGGCTTGTATATGGGTTTAACGATAACAGGTACCTACTGACCGTGACCGGAAGATGGGACGGTGCCTCGCAACTGGGCGACGGTAACAAATGGGATTTTTTCCCATCGGCGGCCTTGGCCTGGAAAATCAGCGATGAGAACTTCCTGAAAGACAGCGAGACCATATCGAACATGAAAATCCGGGCAAGTTACGGTACCGTGGGCAACAGTGCCGTTGATCCCTACAGTACCCAGACCCGACTTTTGCAGACGCCCTATGCGTTTGGCAACGCTCCGGCATACGGTTTTTCCCCTGCCGCCCTGGTCGATAAGGGTTTGGGCTGGGAAAAAAGCAAGGAATTGAACATTGGGCTGGACCTTGCCCTGTTCAATAATAGGATCTCTTCTACCATAGAGGTGTATGACAGGGAAACCGTGGACCTTATTTATAGGGAACGCATCCCGACCTCACAAGGTTTTGGGGAGTTCATCACCAATATTGGTTCGGTGTCCAATAAGGGAATTGAAGTAGCACTGAACACCAGAAATATTGTAAAGGATAAATTTACCTGGTCCACTTCCGTAAATTTCGCCAAGAACATCAATGAGGTGTTGTCCATCGGCAATAATGGAACCCTTGAAGATATTGGATCCAACCTTTTTGTTGGGCAACCCTTAAATTCCAATTATTTCTATGAGTTTGATGGCATATGGCAATTGGATGAAGCCGATGAGGCCGCAGTGTATGGACAGGTTCCCGGTTCCGTGAAAGTGGTGGACCAAAACCAGGACGGTAAGATATCATCAGCACCCGGAGAGGATGATAGGGTAATCTTGGGCTCCCAACAGCCCGACTGGACCATGGGGGTCACCAACAAATTTACCTTTGGCAACCTCGATCTTTCCTTTTTGGCCTATACGGTACAAGGGGTCCAATTTAGAAATAATTTTTTAAGCGGTACCATGGGAGAGATCGGTAACGGGAGGTACAATGCCCTAAACCTGAACTATTGGACTCCCGACAACCCGACCAACGACTATTTCGGGGCCGGGATGCCCAATCCTTATAGGCAGGCCATCCAATATCAGGACGCTAGCTTTATACGCATTTCCGATATTACCTTGGGCTATACCTTACCGACCCATTTGTCATCCGATGTATTGGGGGCCCAGAATTTGCGGATATATGCCCAAGTGATCAACCCGTTCATTTTCCATGATTTTGATGGGATAGATCCTGAATTCAATTCCGGTGCCAATAATGATGATGTGTCCTCTACCACGATACTATTGGGGGTAAAATGTACTTTTTAACTTAAAAAAACAAGACATGTTTAACAATAACAAATGTTTGTTCGTAGCCGGTATTTTTTCTTTGATAATAACATTGTCCGGTTGTAGCGATGACTTTTTGAATGAAAACACAGTTTCCATTCAAACCACCGACACCTATTATACCACAGCACAAGGATACGAAGACCTTGTAAAATCGTGCTATACCCTTCTTAGGGATATCCATCAACAAAGGGATCTGGTGCTTCCCGGTACCGATATCTTCACCAATGCAGATTGGACCGATAGCGCAGGAGACGCTTTCAATTCTTATGATGTAAGGCTAAATTCTTCTGTGGACGAACTCCAGGATCTATGGGATTTGTTATATCGTGAGGTATACAGGACCAATACCGTAATTTCCCGTCAGGACAATGTAGAGGGTATGGACCCTGGCATATTGTCCATACGCGTAGCAGAAGCCAAATTTTTACGGGCCTTCAGTTATTTCTACTTGGTGCAACAATGGGGCGATATACCCATGCCCATCGAAGAGGTCGTAAGCTCATCCCGTGAGGTGGTCAAAATAAGTTCCAGTGAAGTTTATGATCAGATCATTTCCGATCTGGAGGAAGCTGAATCGGCTTTGCCCCCAAGTAGCCCCGATTATGGCCGGGCCACCAAAGGCGCTGCACAATTTTTATTGGCCCGGGTCCATTTGACCAGAGGTTGGAATTTCAATAATGCGCTTGGAGGTACCCCTGCCGATTTTGAAAAGGCCCGGGAGTATGCCGATCAGGTCATTTCCGCGTATCCCTTGGCCACGGAGTATTCCGATCTGTTCCCACAACGATCGGAAAACCCTTTGTTCGAAACTTTTCCGGCACAGAATGATCAAAATCCTGAAATTGTTTTTGCGGTGCAGTTTGTGGATGATCCCATCACCAATTTTGGAGACCCGTCCAATAGTGATCGATTGGAAGGGAACGACTACCATTCCATATTTGGCGGATCACCGGATATTGTGGGTTCTGAGGGAAGGACAAGTGCTTATAACAGATTTCTACAAATACACTTGGCCACACCGACCATGTACCGACTGTACGATCCAAGCCTTGACAGAAGGTATCACCATAATTTCGTGGATGTTCAATACGCCCTTGTGAACGTGAACAATTTTGTACCAAATCCAGCCAATCCATCAGAGACCATCAATATCATGAGAGGGGATTCCGTGCTCTATTTTCGACCATGGAACGATCCGGCCCCCCTTACAGAAAAAGGGTTGGATGTTGGAGGGACAAAACCATATGCCGTGCTGAATACCGATGAATTTGGCGATAATGCCCTAACCCCTTTTCATGGGATTGACATTACGCCAATGATGTGGAAGTTTTGGCAACCGGGCATTGAGTATGGCGATGCCTTTGGCACCTTCGATTTTGCTTTGTTCCGTTCGGCAGAAGCCTATCTTATTGCGGCGGAAGCCATCTTGAAAGGGGCATCCAATGGGAATTTGGGGAGTGCCGAAAACTATTACAACAGCATTGTGGACAGGGCCTTGGGCACCGATAGCGGCATGACCCCCTTACAAGCTTTGCATCCAGAAGATGTCACCTCCCTGGAGACAGTCCCTTACCGTGCCACGGGCAACCTGACCATTGATATGATCTTGGATGAAAGGGCCAGGGAACTTATGGGCGAATACTGTAGGTGGTTCGATCTTAAAAGAACGGGGAAACTCATTGAGAATACGCTTTTGCGAAACCCTATTGCACGTAGGTCGGGAACCATGGAGGAAAAGCATTACCTGCGCCCATTTCCACAGGCAGAGATAGATCGTTCCGTGCCCAGGATCACCAATAACCCAGATTATTGAGAAATAAGGGGCACATCGGCCATAAACAATTGAAATCAATGAAAAATAAAGTTGGACTTACCCTTTTTGTGGTACTGTTCCTGGGCATGAACTTGCTTTGGGCACAGGAGTATATGATTACCGATTTTGGTGCCAAACCTGATGGAACCACACTGAACACCAAGGCAATTCAATCGGTCATCGATAAGGTCAGCAAAAAAGGTGGGGGAAAGATCATTTTTCCAAGAGGGGAATTCCTTTCGGGATCCATCAGCCTGAAAAGCAATATAGAATTGCACCTTCAAAAAGGAGCGGTCTTATTGGGCAGCACCAACCCCGATGATTATGGCCAGGATGATCCCAATGGGCCGGATCTTGATAAAAATAAAGTGACTCCTTCAAGAATGGCCCTCATCGTTGCGAATAACGTCAACAATATTGCGTTAACGGGCCAAGGTATGATCGATGGACAGGGAATGGCTTTGGCCGTGACCATAGATAGTCTGCACCACTTGGGCGTTCGGAGGGTCCATAATTACAATTACCGAAGAATGCGTCCAAATGAGGGTTCGCGGCCCATGCTCTTTGCATTTACCGAATCCAAGGAAATTACCGTAACGGGCCTGCATCTAAAAAATAGCGCCTGCTGGGGTCTGTTCTTTGAACGATGCTCGGATATGGTGTTGGACAGTCTTAAGGTGACCAACCGTGCGTTTTGGAACAATGACGGGATGGACATCACCGACTGTAAAAATGTAAAGGTTACCAATTGCGATCTGGATACCGCTGACGATGGGATCTGTTTGAAATCCCATACGCCGGGCCATTTCAACGATAACATCTATGTGGCCAACTGCACCATACGAAGCAGTGCCAGTGCCGTCAAATTTGGCACGGCATCACATGGGGGCTTCAAGAACATCACCATAGAGAATATCAAGGTCTTTGATACCTTTCGTTCGGCCATTGCCATTGAAAGTGTGGATGGAGGGGATATTGAGAATATAAAAGTTTCCAACCTTATTGCAGAGAATACAGGGAATGCCATTTTTATACGATTGGGGCACCGTGCCGGAGAAAAGCCGGGGACCATCAAAAATGTGCATATCAAGGACGTAAAGGTTCGGATGCCCTTTGGAAGACCGGATATCGATTACGATCTTCGTGGTCCAGAAGTGGATTTTTTCCACAACCCATTTCCATCATCCATTGTCGGTATTCCAGGCCACAATGTCCAGGATGTGACCTTGGAGAATATCGATATCAGTTACCCGGGGCGGGCTTCAAAAGCTATGGGCTATATCCCTTTGAACGACTTGGACCGAGTGCCGGAGAAAATCGATGATTATCCTGAATTTTCCATGTTTGGCGAATTGCCCGCCTGGGGATTCTATGTTCGCCATGCTGAAGGGGTAACGTTTAAAAATGTGACCATCAATGCCCGAAATGCGGATTTTCGTCCTGCCTATGTTTTTGACAGTGTGCAAAATATTTCGATCACGGACAGTGATGTGGTCCCTGTATCCACCACAGACCAATTGGTCCTGAAGGATGCCAAAAACATTTC
>CBFGWQ010000203.1:0-6564 GCA_965652575.1 uncultured Arenibacter sp.
TTTAATAATATTATGGAGGGAATTGCCATCGCAAAAGATATGTGTACAGGGTAGCCCCTGGTCAGGCGGGTTTTAACCAATTGAAAAAAGTGAAGATAAGTTCAAATATAATCCATTTATCATTTACCATCGTATATTGAATTATAAGCTAATTTAATTGGGTGCAAAATGGATAATCATATCACGGTACTGGCCATCTATTGTATTGGATTCCTTTGTGCGTTTATACTAAAACCCTATATATTCAATAGATAGGGATATATCCTATTTTATAGTAATTACCTCTTGATATAAACAAAAAATCCCCGAAGAGTTGTTCTTCGGGGATTTTTGTTTATCAACTATGTCCTATAGATCAATTAAGAGCCGCACATTAAACAATCGTCATCTGCCTGGCCCTCCTTTGCCCTGGCTATCAATTCCTTCATCTCTGCAGCCGTCATTGGCTGAACATCCACCTCCAAGGGATTGGCGGAAGTGGCCTCCACCTTAATAGTATTGGTAGCGGCAGGGACTACTATATTGGTTTCTACCTGTGCCATCTCGGGCACTTCCTGTTTCTTGCTGTTGTCCAAAGTAAATTTAATGGCATCTGCCGCCGCTTTGGTCCTTAGGTAGTACATTCCCGTTTTAAGTCCGCTCTTCCAGGCATAGAAATGCATGGAGGTCAATTTTGAATAATTTGCGTTTTCCATGAACAGGTTTAAGGACTGACTTTGGTCTATGAAATACCCACGTTGTCTGGACATATCAATAATATCCTTCATACTTAATTCCCAAACCGTTTTGTACAACTCCTTAATATCTGCAGGGATAGTATCAATATGCTGAACGGAGCCATTGGCACGCATCAATTCCTGCTTCATATTTTCGTTCCACAATCCAAGGCCCACCAAATCTTCCAATAAGTGCTTGTTCACAACAATGAACTCCCCGGACAAGACCCTACGGGTGTAAATGTTGGAGGTATAGGGCTCAAAGCACTCATTGTTGCCCAATATTTGTGATGTGGACGCCGTAGGCATTGGTGCCACCAATAAGGAATTGCGAACCCCGTTCTTTTTTACTTCCTTGCGCAATTTTGCCCAATCCCATCTCCCGGACAATTCCTCATCCTTAATGCCCCACAAATTGTGCTGGAACTCTCCTTTGGATATTGGGGAACCTTCGTAGGAAGAGTAGGTTCCTTCCTCTTTTGCCATTTCCATGGAAGCGGTAACCGCTGCGAAATACAAGGTCTCAAAAATCTCTTGGTTCAATTCTTTGGCAGCATCACTGGTAAAGGGCAATCTCAACATAATAAATGCATCTGCTAAACCTTGGACTCCCAAACCGATCGGCCTGTGCCTCATATTGGAGTTTTCGGCTTCCGGGATAGGGTAATAATTTCTATCTATTACCCTATTTAAATTTTTGGTGACCCGTTTTGTAACCCTAAACAGCTCCTTATGATCAAACTCCCCGTTCTTGATGAACATGGGAAGTGCAATGGAGGCCAAATTACATACGGCCACCTCATCGGGGGAGGTATATTCCAATATTTCCGTACAAAGGTTGGACGAACGAATAGTGCCCAAATTCTGTTGGTTGCTCTTCCTATTGGCGGCATCCTTGTACAGCATATAGGGGGTTCCCGTCTCTATTTGTGATTCCAGAATCTTCTCCCAAAGCTCACGGGCCTTGACCGTTTTGCGACCTTTGCCTTCCGCCTCATATTTAATATACAACTTTTCAAATTCCTCACTGTGATGGCTAAAGAGCCCGGGGCATTCATTGGGACACATTAGGGTCCAATTCTCATTGGCCTCCACCCTTTTCATAAACAGGTCCGGAATCCACATGGCATAGAAAAGGTCCCTGGCCCTCATCTCTTCCTTTCCGTGATTTTTCTTTAGATCCAAGAAATCATATATGTCCGCATGCCATGGTTCCACATAGATCGCAAAACTGCCCTTACGTTTTCCGCCGCCCTGATCTACATAGCGTGCGGTATCGTTAAAAACCTGCAGCATGGGTACAATACCATTGGAAGTCCCATTGGTACCGGCAATATAAGAACCTGTGGCCCGTACATTGTGTATGGAAAGACCTATTCCCCCGGCGGATTGGGAAATTTTTGCAGTTTGTTTCAAGGTATCATAAATACCGTCAATACTATCGTCCTTCATTGCCAAAAGGAAACAGGAGGACATTTGGGGCTTTGGGGTCCCGGAATTGAATAAGGTAGGTGTAGCGTGGGTAAAGTATTTTTTGGACATCAGCTCATAGGTCTCCAAGGCCGAATCCAGATCGTTCAAGTGAATCCCGATGGATACCCTCATGAGCATATGCTGTGGCCTTTCGGCAATCTTCCCGTTCAATTTCAAAAGATAGGAACGTTCCAAAGTCTTAAACCCGAAATAATCGTAGCCAAAATCCCGGTTATAAATAATGGTGGAATCCAACCTATCCGCATTCTCGGCAATAACCCCATAAACCTCATCGGATAGCAAGGGCGCCTTTTTTCCAGTTCTGGGATTTACATATTCATAAAGATCCTTCATTGTTTCCGAAAAGGATTTCTTGGTGTTCTTATGTAGGTTGGAAACAGAAATACGGGCCGCCAATTTCGCATAGTCCGGATGGGAAGTGGTCATTGTAGCCGCAATCTCGGCAGCCAGATTGTCCAGCTCCGAAGTAGTTACCCCATCATATAATCCCTCAATTACCCGCATAGCAACTTTTAGCGGGTCTACCAGATCATTAAGTCCGTAACACAATTTTCTTACTCTGGCCGTGATCTTATCGAACATCATCAGCTCTTTTCTTCCGTCTCTTTTTACTACATACATGTTGCTACAATTTTTTTAAATGACACATAGGTTTAGGTTTGGGTTATGGGGCAATATGTTAAAAACATTAACATATCATATTCGTCGCATAAAAATCCCCTTATAACCCAAAGGGGATTTTTAAAATACTACTATATCCTAAAAATCCGCGTCGAAGCTAATTTTTTGGGAATCGTCGTCCTTGTCTTTGTTCATGACCCCGGCCTTTTGATATTCGGCCACTCTTTTTTCAAAGAAATTGGTTTTGCCCTGTAAGGAAATCATGTCCATAAAATCGAAAGGATTGGTGGAGTTATATACTTTATTACATCCGAGTTCCACCAATAAACGGTCCGTCACAAACTCCAGGTACTGCGTCATCAACTTGGAATTCATCCCTATCAAACTAACCGGAAGTGATTCTGTTATAAATTCCCTTTCTATGTCCAGGGCATTCACCAAAATTTCGGTAATCCGGGCTTTGGGAACCTTGTTTACAAGATGGTTGTTGTGAAGATGTACCGCATAATCACAGTGCATCCCTTCATCCCTGGATATCAGCTCATTGGAAAAAGTAAGTCCGGGCATCAGCCCTCTTTTCTTAAGCCAAAATATGGAGCAGAACGCCCCCGAAAAGAAAATGCCCTCCACTGCGGCAAAGGCAATGAGACGCTCCGCAAAACTTGGCGACTCTATCCACTTTAAGGCCCAATCCGCCTTCTTCTTTATTGCCGGAAAATTCTCTATGGCATTAAAAAGCAGATCCTTTTCCTTTTCATCCTTTACGTAGGTATCTATTAAAAGGGAGTAGGTTTCGGAATGGATATTTTCCATCATAATCTGAAAACCATAGAAGAACTTTGCTTCTGCATATTGCACCTCACTAACAAAATTTTCGGCTAAATTTTCATTCACAATACCATCCGAAGCTGCAAAAAATGCCAGGATATGCTTTATGAAATAACGTTCATCACTGTTCAGTTTGTTGTTCCAATCATTGAGGTCCGTATGCAGGTCTATTTCCTCGGCAGTCCAAAAACTGGCCTCACATTTTTTGTACCAATCCCACAAATCATGGTGCTTAATGGGAAAAATAACAAATCGGTTAAGGTTTTCTTTCAGAATCGGCTCTATAGCTGCTGACATATCTTTTTTAGATTTATAGGGTTTCTTAAACTTAGGCGAAAATTTGCCCTCGATAGGAGATAACAAAGATTGCAAAATACCCCCAATAACTAAAGCCCGATACGCATTATTAACCACAAAGTTTTTAACACAAAATGTTGAAATGTGGCTTCGCAAGTGATGTTCATTACCTTTATGACAACAAAGCAAAACAAAAAACAATAGATACCGTTTCCAGAAAATAGTATCCAAAAAAAATAAACCAAAAAGTATATAAAAACATACTCTTTGGTTTATAGGTTCCTTACAAAATACCCAAGCTTACACTACTCCTTCATATTGATGTTGCCATATAAAGTGGGCTTTGGTTGACCTAGCTTAAAACACGTATTAAAATTATTATTAACACACGTGTTCTGGGGATTATTTCTTAACTTTACATGATTAAGAACTCTTAACGTTACTATCATGAACACCAAATTAACATTGACCATTGAAAAGGAAATAATTGAGAGGGCCAAGAATTACGCAAAAGAAAAAAATAGAAGTTTATCGGACATTATAGAAAATTATTTAAAAAGTATTACCGAAAAAGAACAAAAAGGGAAAGACATAAAACTCAACCCCATAGTAAAATCGTTAAAAGGTTCTTTTAGGATGCCCAAGGATATGGATTACAAAAAAGAACTTGGAAATCGTTTAGAGAAAAAATATTTGTAAATGGACAAAGTTTTGATCGACACGGATGTCCTAATGGATTTCTTTTTTGATAGAAAGCCATTTTCAGAATATGCCACGCAAATTTTAAACCGCTGTGCAGAAAAAGAATTGGAAGGATATACTACCCCGATAATAATTTCCAACGTATATTATTTGCTAAGAAAAACAGCAAAACACCATATTGTTGTAGAGAAAATAAAACAGCTTTTAAGCATTATCGGGATTATCAAAATGGATAAAAATGTTGTTTTAAACGCCCTTGATTCAGAATTTAAAGACTTTGAGGATGCTTTACAAAATTTTTCCGCAATAGAAAATGGGCAAATAAGAATTATCCTGACCAGAAACTTAAGGGACTTTAAAAAAAGTGGACTGGCCATATTGACGCCCGAAACTTATTTAAAAGGAAAAGCCAGTGGTATATAACGAAGTATTCGGCCCCTATTTCCAATAATTAAAACCAACGGCCAAAAACACGACCATTGTTCCTGTCCTCCGCCCGACGGGAACGGACAAGCCACAGAACTCCCTATTGATTCGGGACAAACCTCAATAATCAAGGTAAAAAAACAACTACCAAACGGTGCGATCCTACAGATGTAATGAGTTTGTAAATTACGGGGATCGGAACCGTGCCTTTAGGTAGTTCCCCCGAAACCTAAAGATTATCTGAATTCCAAAACCTACAAGTTGATTGCGTTTTTCAAATTTACATCAACATCCTTCGGAAAATTTTGCAACAATAATTTGTTGGTAAAAAATCCTAAAGGACCGCACTTTTCTTTGGTAGTTATTTTTACTTATTTATAGTTATGGTCATTGAATATACTTGATTGTTATATACTACGTATCGATTACTGACAGAGGTACAATACTACCTCCTCAATACCTCCTATCTACCACGGTCTTATTGTCCACTAAGGACCTATTGGTATCCCCTTTGTGCTCCACCAAATTGTTTTTCTGGGAAGTTGTGGACTTATTGTCCGTAACAACAGCTAAGACAAGGACTAAAACTAAAACGATAAAAAAAGCTATACATTTATTCATCACCTTGGGTTTTGGCACTATACACTATGGTTAAACAGCTTCCCACTACTTTGGCAGCTAAGTGTTGAATCAAATGTATATGAAATGTAAGCGCGGATGCCCCCCAAATGTGTAAATGGTAAAAATTCCTGTATAAATGACATATGTCAAATTTAGGCGGTATCCGTTTCCGTTCCCATTTAAAAATCATTATGCTTCTTATCCCTGAAACCTAGGACTTTGAACCTTGAACCTGAAACCTTGAACTTGGTTTATTGAGCCGTTCACCGATGATTTTGGGGTTTTAACGATTCCCCCATCCCGAAAGCCAATATTTCCTAACTTAGAAGGTCAATGACAAACTTTTGGATGTAGTACTCCCCCGTTGCGCACCCACATAAATTTTTAATGACCAACAGGATGTATAGTACGCTATAATGTGCTGAACCATACAAAAAACAAGTATATTGGGTACAGGTTATTGTATTTGTGTGTTGGTGGCAACTGTGGATGACACAACAACAAAGACTGAATGAAAATAATCACTTGGAATTGTAATATGGCCTTCCGCTGTGCAAAGTCTCCTGACTTCGCACTTCTTATAACAATTTGGCTTAATAACCGTGCTTCGTTTTCAATCCCTTCCGTCTTCTCCCTGGGTCGGAGAAGCCACCTTCCCTTATACTTCGGCTCCGCCCAACACAGGCCAAGGGAAAGAGCTTTTGCTTACGTTAACATGAATTTGCTTATTGAATTTTGGGGCCCATCTAGCTCCCCCTCCCGATAGCTCGGGATCGGGAGTGCCTGTCCCGCTTTTGAGCGGGAGGGTTGGGGGGAGGCCAATCTTAATCCAATAACCGCCAACTATACTCAATTCAAT
>CBFGWQ010000204.1:0-6557 GCA_965652575.1 uncultured Arenibacter sp.
TAAATTACAGCTTAGGAACAATAGAAAAATTAAATTTTCCAGGAATCGATAATTTTATCATCCAGTAAACTATCTCGGAGTAATCCCGATAGCTATCGGGACACGGGCATCGAAAGGAAATTCAAGTTTGATTTCGACGCCTGTCTGCCGACAAAGGTAGGCCCGCCTGAACGGAACGGGCAGGCAAGTGCTCCGACGCTTGCCTGCCGCAGGCAGGTTTAAATCTCGATTATCGAGTAAACTATCTCGGGGCAAGCGAGATTGTCGGTAAAGTTGCCTTTTGATGTCTTATGGGGCTGTCCGGACGAAATTGACCATATTAAATTCATATCCCATGCAATACTCCAGAAATTCCTTCCTAAAAACCCTCGGACTAAGTGGTTTGGCCGCCACTAGCTCAGTTTTGACCGCTGGCCCATTGAAAGAAATTTTAGGGAAAAACTATCCGAACAAGACAACGGAAAGTCTTACACTGGGGCTCGCCTCCTATTCTACACGAAAATTTAGTTTGGATGAAACCTTGGTAATGGCCAACCGATTGAATCTAAAACATATTGCGGTCAAGAGCATGCATATGCCATTGGACAGCAGTGACGAAGAGATTCGAAATATAACTGCAAAATTCGAAAAGGCAGGAATAAACCTATATGGGGGAGGAGTTATTTATATGAAAACGGCCCAAGAGGTTGAAAATGCCTTTAGGTATGCCAAAGCAGCCAAGATGAAGGTGATCATAGGGGTACCCGATCACGATTTATTGCCTTTGGTAGAAATGAAGGTTAGGGAGACCAATATAAAGTTCGCCATTCATAACCACGGCCCTGGCGATGAGGTGTACCCAACCCCCGATGTGGTTTACAATAAAATTAAAGGACTCGACACCCGTATTGGATTCTGTATAGATGTAGGTCATGTACAAAGATTGGGGTTGGATCCCGTAAAGAATATTAAAAAATATGCGGATCGTTTATATGATATCCATCTTAAGGATGTGGACAGGTCGGAGGCCAATGGTAAGTCGGTCGAGTTTGGCAGGGGTGTACTGAATATCCCGGCCGTATTGAAAGCCTTGAAGGGAATTAATTATACTGGTGTAATGGCGATGGAATTTGAAAAGGATTCCGAAGATGTCTTTGCCGGACTCGCCGAATGTGCGGGTTATGTAAACGGAGCATTGGATGCCATAAATAGTTGACACATGGGAATGGATGCAAAACTGGGATGCAGTTTGTTATATTTCCTAATAGTGTTCACTTATGGGGGTACTATAAATGGGCAGCAAGCATATATACAGGATGTTCAGGGTAGGTATCCGGTGGATTTGGATCGTATTTGGTTGTCCCATGAACATATTTTGGTCGATTTTATAGGGGCCGATAGTATTCGACCCAATATTTGGGACCACAATGCCGTAATTAAGGAGGTAATACCTTATCTGGAAGAACTAAGGGCCTATAAGGTGGGTTATTTTGTGGACGCTACCCCGGCTTATTTGGGACGGGATGTTTTGCTACTTGAAAAAATAGCCGATAAGACAGGGCTTATTATAGTAACCAATACCGGACTGTACGGAGCGCGGAACAATAAATTCCTTCCCAAGTATGTTCAAAATACATCCGCGGAAGATTTGGCTCAAAAGTGGATTTCCGAATTTGAAGATGGCATAGACGATACCGATATTAAGCCAGGTTTTATAAAGATCGGGATAGATACGGCCGATCCGTTGGATTCTTTACAGCAAAAGTTGGTAAAGGCAGCCGCCCTTACCAATTTAAAAACAGGCTTGACCATAGCTTCCCATACAGGAAAGGCTGTGGGACTATGGCCCCAGCTGAGGATTCTGAGGGAAGCAGGCATATCCCCAACCTCCTTTATATGGGTGCATGCCCAGGCCGAAGAGGATAATAATGCCTACCTGAAGGCGGCAGCCATGGGGTGTTGGATAAGTTTGGACGGATTAGGTTGGGATTTGGAAAAGCACCTTAATAAATTGGTTTTTGCCAAGGAAAATGGCATTTTGGATCATATTCTCATATCCCATGATGCCGGTTGGTACGATCCCCAAAAGAAACGGCAGACGATTGCTCCCTATACCGATATTTTTGCGAAACTCCTTCCGGAGCTTAGGGCCAAAGGCTTTACGGACGGGGAGATAACATTATTGTTATCCGTTAATCCGGCAAAGGCCTTTGGTCTGGAAATAAAGGATTAGACAATATACAATCCCCATTTTTCCTTTATTTCACCTTTCCGATTTAGTGTCCTGTCAAGCCCTACTTTATAATCCGATAGTCCATTGTTGCGGGCAAGTTTAATGAAAACTTGGATAAGTATATTTTAAGAGTTTAGATCTGTGGAAAATATACCGTGTACAAGTTTGAAGTTTTCTTATCTTAGAACCATTATTATCAGGAATGTCGCCGTTCCCATGTAGGTGCCTAAAAAAACAGTCAATGCGTTTAAAATTCTTAATTGTCCCAATTATTGGTACTTTGTTAAGTTTCCAAATGGGTAATTCCCAAGAAGAAATCCTTTATAAAAAGGTAGATACTACCCAATTATTTTTGGAAGTGTATTATCCGTCCCAAATGGAACCTTCCAAAAAATATCCGGCCATGGTCTTTTTTTTTGGGGGCGGATGGGTCGGGGGCAATAGGTCCCAATTCCTAAATCAGGCCAAACATTTTGCCAAAAGGGGAGTGGTTTGTTTTTTGGCCGACTACCGTACCTCAAAAAAAAATGGAACAACTCCGTTTGAGGCAGTAATGGATGCTAAATCGGCCATCCGATTTATTAGAAAAAATGCGGCCAAATTTAACATAGACGGTACCAAGTTAATCGCTTCTGGAGGGTCTGCCGGCGGACACCTGGCCGCCGCAACGGCTTTGTTGGAAGGGTACAATGATCCGGACGATGATGTGGCCATTGATTGTACCCCCAATGCCTTGGTACTCTTCAACCCGGTGTTGGACAATGGTCCCGGGGGGTATGGCTATGAAAGGATAGGGGCCGCTTACAAAGATTTTTCACCTCTTCACAATATTAAGAAATCGGCTCCACCAACTATCGTTTTCCTGGGTACCACAGACCATTTGATTCCAGTGGTGACGGCCCGCTATTTTAAAATGGTCATGGAAAAAGTGGAAAGTAGGTGCGATCTTAAATTGTACGAAGGGAAGGGACATGGATTTTTTAATTACAAGGATTTTGAATCCTATAGACAGACAGTTGCCGAGGCTGATAAGTTTTTGGTGTCGCTGGGATATTTAAATTAGGAACCCATAGTAAACTACCTCGGGGCAGGCAAGCGTCGGAGCACTTGCCTGCGGTAGGCAGGTTTAAATCTCGATTATCGAGTAAAGATTGAAAAGTATAATTTGGTACCCGTAAAGACATAAGGGAAATTTTATATCAAGGAGATATGGCTAAAGAAAAAATATGAATTGGATTTATCTAATAATAGCTGGACTGTTTGAAGTGGCCTTTGCGGCCTGTCTGGGGAAGGCAAAAGAATCAACAGGAATGGAAGCCACTTATTGGTACATTGGTTTTTTACTGTGTTTGGCCATAAGTATGTTGCTGTTGGTCAGGGCAACAAAGGAATTGCCCATAGGTACTGCCTATGCCGTATGGACGGGAATAGGGGCGGTTGGGACCGTATTGGTGGGTATTCTGGTATTTAAGGAGCCTGCCACCTTTTGGAGGATGTTCTTTATTACCACCCTGATAGGTTCCATAATCGGACTGAAGTTTGTGTCCAATTAATTTTGGGCGTATTGCCTAACATGAAGCGGTTTGTTGTATGGGTCAATTATATTATTTGTTTTTAAAATGAAACCAGCGAATCCACTTCTTGTAATCAAATGGGTGCATACCCTGATCTGGCTATTTTTTGTAATAGTAATTTTCTATATCCTGTATTCGGGAATTCTTAATAAGGTTACTATTTATACCTGGGTCGGCATTGGGTTGATCATAGGGGAGGGGATTGTTCTTTTGGTTTTTAAAATGTTCTGCCCCCTGACCATTATGGCAAGGAAATATTCGGATTCGGAAAAGGATAATTTTGATATTTTCCTTCCCAATTGGTTGGCGAAATATAATAAGTTGATTTTTACCACCCTCTATATTATTGGGCTGATCCTAGTATTGATACGAACTGTGTTTTGAATCTTTTTTATACGATTATAATTACTTGGTTTCTTGGGGTTGATTAAAAGGAACCTTTTATGATACTGCAGTACATGTACAGGACCAATACATATTGGGACCGAATATCAAATCATTAAAATTGAACACCAATGGCGAATACCAAATTTTCTTCAATGTTTTATTTCTTTTTGATCTTGTTACCATGCTATGGCAATGCCCAGAATTCTTTTAAAATTCCTCAGGAAGTCAAGCGAATACTATTTATAGGGAACAGTATTACTTACTCGGGGCAGTACGTATCTTATGTAGATGCCTACTTGACTTTGCAATATCCGGATCGGGATTTTGAAATCATTAATGTCGGTTTGCCGAGTGAAACGGTATCCGGACTCTCGGAACCGGATCATGCAGGAGGTAAATTTCCGCGTCCGGACCTTCATGAGCGTTTGGAACGCATTCTTTCCCAGGTTAAACCAGATCTGGTATTGGCCTGCTATGGTATGAACGATGGCATTTATTTGCCGTTTGATGAAGGACGCTTTCAAAAATATAAGGAAGGAATCCGTTGGTTGAACGATCAAATCAGTGGCTCGGGGGCATCTATGATACATATTACCCCTCCCATTTATGATAGGCGCAAGGGGGAAGCTTATGCCAATGTATTGGATATTTACGCAGATTGGCTTATCAGTAACAGGTATACCCACAATTGGCAGGTAATAGACCTTCATTGGCCCATGAAAAAATTCCTTGAGGACAGGCGTTTGGAGGATGATGGTTTCGTTTTGGCCAAGGACGGCGTTCACCCCAATGATACAGGGCATTGGATTATGGCACAACAGCTACTCCTATACCTTGGGGAAACGGAAGTATCCAAGGCCAATGGTATTGGGGAAGTAGTCTCCCGATTTAGCCAGGGTAAAGCAGTATGGAAGCTTGTGGAGGAGCGGCAAAAAATGATGAAAGATGCCTGGCTCACTTCCATCGGACACAAAAGGCCCGGAATGAATGTAGGGCTGTCTATGGAAGAAGCAATGGGGAACAAAGAAATAATGGATAGGGAAATACGGAATTTGCTCGTCAAATGAGATGAACCTGCCTGCCATGGGTGTGGATTAGGGTAGTATTAGTGGTATGACCAGACCGCTTGCAATAAAAAAGCCAATAGAATTTGATCTACTGGCTTGGTAAAGATTGCTTGGTTGATTGGAATTATTTAAAGTCGGATACTTTTAATTGTTTATCCTCCCAGTATTCGTCCTTTCTAAATTCGTAGTGGGTAGGATTGTAGGAGCCTACCAATTCCACGTTGGTCTTGGCAGGTACCGGTAGATCCAGCGTCCAATATACGGCATTGACCACTAATCTTCGTGTTCCTTCAATAGTGAAATCTACTGCCGAAAATGCCGTGGATGTAAAGGCCTTTCCCTGTTTTCCTCCCGGAATTTGATAGGTTCTGGTCCATGCAACCGGCATAAGGGGTGCACTTACATCTTTTCCGGTATTATTGGTTTTGGCAACTTCATCATCGGTGGGACGCATACCATAAAATAGATCGTTTTCGTCATATTCGCCTTTTCTGTTCATTACCTTCCCGTAAATTATAGGCTGGGAATCCCCGGACATTGGCAGGCGAACCTCATAGACATCGGCAGAGGCCCAAACATCCCCGTCCGCAATACTATTTGTAATTCCTGTAGTTTTTCCCGCATCGGTCACAAAGCCTTTGGTACTTTGATGTCTGTGGTGTCCGTGATGGCTAACCCAATTTTCACCTAGAACAAGTTTTCCAAATCCACCGTTCCATGCTTCCATTTCCCCATTATAGGAGTTTCCGTAATGTTTGTAATTGGACAGGTCCCCATCATTAAAGTTGAACGCATGGGTAGCCGTTCTAAGCCCGATTACAGGTTTTCCTTGTAAAAGGTAATCATCTATATGTTTCATTTGGTCGTCCGGCAAAGCCCTGAACCTTGTGGAAATGATCATAAGGTCGGCATTGTCCAAGGCTTCCAGGCCTGGGATATTTTTGCCATAATTGGCGTCTATCACACCCGGGTGGGCCGGGTTTTGGGCAAAAAGTACCGTACACTTAAATCCATGGTGCTCGGAGAGGATTTTTGCCAATTGGGGCATGGACTCCTCGGAGCGGTATTCTTCGTCACCTGAAATCAGCACTATATGCTTTGCGTTCTTGTCATTGCCTTCAAAAGTAAGCCATTGCTGTGGTGTATCCGTGGTTGCCACGGTTGCCGTTTCATTGGTTTTGGCCTCTTTTTGTTCTTTACAGGCGAACATAAAAAGGCAAATAAGGATAGGGAATAGATTTTTCATGTCATATAATTATTATATTTAATCTTTATAATTCCCCGACGGCTCTGCCTCGGGGTTTCCGATCATACCTC
>CBFGWQ010000205.1:0-6546 GCA_965652575.1 uncultured Arenibacter sp.
ATTGCAAATTCCTCAAAAAATGAAGTTCCTATTTCGGAAAAGTTCACGATATTGAAGCCTGCAAATTGCAGTAGCGCGTAAAGGTCCCAAAAAATTATCGATATGGAAATTTCTTTGTGGCCCTTATAAGCTATGTCGAATCGAATATTGGCGGGTGCATTAAATCAAAATCATCAATGGAAAAAAAGGACAGGAAAAAACTGCGTAGCAGCAATTGGTTCGGTCGTACAGGTAAGGACGGATTTATCTATAGGGCCTGGATGAAGAACCAGGGAATACCGGATTATGAGTTCAATAACAAACCGGTAATCGGTATCTGCAATACCTGGTCCGAGCTTACCCCTTGCAACGGTCATTTTAGGGAGTTGGCAGAATCCGTGAAAAAGGGTATTTGGGAGGCTGGTGGATTCCCGGTAGAATTTCCGGTAATGTCCTTGGGGGAAACCATTATGAAGCCTACGGCCATGCTTTACAGAAATTTGGCCAGTATGGATGTGGAGGAAAGTATACGCGCCAATCCTTTGGACGGGGTTGTATTGTTGTGTGGTTGTGATAAGACCACCCCTTCCCTGGTCATGGGGGCCTGTAGCGTGGATCTCCCCACCATTGTAGTATCCGGTGGTCCTATGCTGACCGGTAAGTACCGGGGGAAAAATATTGGTACCAGTGATATTTGGCGCTATCATGACGACGTTAGGGAAGGGAAACTGGAGAACTCGGAGTTACGGAATATTGAGGCGGCCATGTGCAGAAGTGACGGACATTGTGCCGTTATGGGGACGGCTTCTTCCATGGCCTGTATGGTAGAGGCATTGGGATTGAGCCTGCCCGAAAATGCGGCTATCCCTGCGGCAGATGCCCGTAGAAAGGTATTGGCACAATTGAGCGGACTGCGAATAGTTGAAATGGTTCGGGAAGATCTTAAACTATCCAATATTTTGACCATAAAGGCTTTTGAAAATGCCATAAAGGTAAATGCGGCCATAGGCGGTTCCACTAATTTTGTGATCCATCTTTTGGCCATAGCAGGAAGGATCGGGGTTCCTTTAAAGTTGGAGGATTTTAATAGGCTTTCGGCCAATATCCCCCTGATTGCCAATTTACAGCCTTCGGGCAAACACTTTATGGAAGATCTGTTTTATGCCGGGGGCTTGCCCGCAGTGCTAAAGGAACTTAAGGACATCTTGAACAACGATGTCATTACCGTAAACGGTAAAACGGTCGGGGAAAATTATCAAAAGGCACAAAATTATGATATCGATGTTATAGGGAGTGTACATAAACCCTTTAACAACGCTACGGGTTTGGCCATTCTCACCGGCAACCTCGCCGAAAACGGGGCGGTAATAAAACCCTCGGCGGCAAGTGCCCACTTGCTGAAACATACGGGCAGGGCAGTGGTCTTTGAAAATATTGAGGATTATAAGGCCAGAATAGATACTGACGCACTGGATGTGGATGAGAACTGTGTTCTGGTACTGAAAAATGTGGGTCCCAGGGGATACCCGGGAATGCCGGAAGTAGGGAATATGGGCCTCCCCAAAAAACTTTTGGAGAAGGGTGTTAAGGATATGGTCCGTATTTCGGATGGGCGTATGAGCGGTACCGGTTTTGGAACAGTGGTACTGCACGTATCCCCTGAGGCCGCCATGGGTGGAAATTTTTCGGTATTGGAAGATGGGGATATGATAAGCTTGGATGTGCATAATCGAAGTTTAACAGTGGCCCTATCTGATGAGGAATTGGAAAAACGAAAGAAAAATAGAAAAGTTTTGCCCCCAATCGTAGACCGGGGATATGTTAATTTATATGTAAACCATGTGCAGCAGGCACATTTGGGTGCAGACATGGATTTTTTAAGGGGTAATTCCGGTAGCGATGTCGCTAGGGATTCCCATTAATTATTTATCTATCATGGATTTTAAGGATAAAGTGGCCATTGTAACAGGTGCAGGGCAGGGTATTGGCCTGGAAATCTGTAAACAATTGGTGGCCCATGGGGCCAATGTTATTTTGAACGATCTGGATGCCGTTCTTGCTAAAGGGGCCGTTGCAAAAATGGACCTAAAGAATGGGAAATGTATTCCTTTTATTGGGGATTCGGGAGATATAGGGGTTATACAACAGATGGTGGACAGGGCCGTTGAAGAATTTGGAAAATTGGATGTAGTGGTTGCCAATGCAGGGATTACCCTCTTTGGGGAATTCCTTACTTATCCGCCGGAATCTTTTTTTGAGGTGATGAAAGTTAATTTGGGCGGCAGTTTCTATTTGGCCCAGACAGCCGCCAGACAAATGATAAAGCAGGGAGTGGGAGGGTCCCTCCTTTTTATGTCATCGGTAACGGGGCATCAGGCACATGAAAACTTGGCGGCCTACGGCATGAGCAAGGCCGCATTGGAAATGTTGGCCAAAAATTTGGTCATAGAACTATCGCCCTATAAAATAAATATAAATACAGTGGCTCCCGGTGCTACCTTGACCGAAAGGACCATGAAGGATAAAGACTATTTGGGGACCTGGCAGAATATAACGCCCTTGGGAAGACCTGCATCCGTAAATGATATTGCCCAGGCCGTTTTGTTCTTGGTCTCCGATAATGCCAAACATATAACGGGACAAAGTTTGGTGATCGATGGGGGTTGGACATCGGTGAGTCCCTCTCCCTATAAAAATTAATTCGTTGCCCAAAGTCTCAAAATGCACCTTAAAAAAGCCGTCAATATATTAAAGATTTAAAAAAGGATGAATCCAGAAGCAGTTAGTGGAATTATATGCGAATTGGGGGAGGGCCCCCTTTGGGACAACGTTAAAAAACAGATATGTTGGGTAGATATTTTGAATGGTAGTATCCATGAATGGTCTCCAAAAACCAATACTTCCACCACCATTTCGGTAGGCCAAATGATAGGTGCCATGGCCATTTCCAACAATGGGCATTATATTGCTGCCATGAAGGACGGATTTGGGTTTGTAAACCGTAAGACCGGGGAAATTGAAATGGTGGCGAATCCTGAGAAGGAATTGCCGGAAAACAGATTTAATGATGGGAAGTGTGATCCTGCAGGCCGTTTTTGGGCAGGGACCATGCCGGTGGCGGAAGATGATTCCTCCGGGAGCCTATATGTTTTGGATGCTTCATTACATGTTGGGAAAAAGGAGTCCAATATTAGCGTTTCCAATGGCCTGGCCTGGAGCCTTGATCATAAAACAATGTATTTTATAGATTCCCCCACCCGGAAAGTAGTAGGTTACGATTACGATATGGCCAGTGGTGAATTGGCCAACAAAAGAACGGTCGTTGCCATTGCCGAGGAAGACGGCTTTCCGGATGGGATGACCATAGACCATGAGGGCATGTTATGGGTGGCCCATTGGGGAGGATGGCAGGTGGCCCGCTATGACCCTGGAACGGGAAAAAAATTATGTTCCATTGCCATGCCGGTTTCCCAGGTTACCTCCTGTGCCTTTGGGGGCGAAACCATGGAAGATCTGTATATAACTTCGGCCAGAAAAGGACTTGGTAAAGAGGAACTGGGGAAACAGCCCTTGGCGGGATCCTTATTTGTAGTTAGGAATTGTGGCCATAAGGGACTTCCGGCCTATAAGTTTTTACCCGATTTACCTGTATAAAATGATGAATAGTATAGACCAACATAGCCATAATACATAGGGATGAAAGGATTGGACGCACTGGATTGGCTGGTGATCAGCGCCTATTTTGTGATATTGCTCGGGGTGGCCTGGTGGGTAATAAAACAAAAGCAAAAGAATACGGAAGATTATTTTTTGGCAGGACGGAACATCGGATGGTTTATGGTAGGGGCCTCCATTTTTGCTTCCAACATTGGATCCGAACATGTGGTGGGATTGGCAGGGAACGGTGCAGGGGATAAAATGCCCCTATTGATTTATGAGCTCCATGCATGGATAGTTTTGATGTTGGGTTGGGTATTTCTGCCTTTCTATGCCAGGAGCGGTGTTTTTACCATGCCGGAGTTTTTGGAAAGGCGCTTCGATGCCCGCTCCAGATGGGTACTTTCCATTATTTCTATAATTGCCTATATTCTTACCAAGGTTTCTGTGACCATATATGCAGGTGGGGTGGTGGTATCCGCCCTTTTGGGAATCCCATTTTGGATAGGTGCGGTGGCAACGGTGGCGCTTACAGGACTCTATACTATTTTAGGGGGAATGCGGGCAGTGGTCTATACCGAGACCATTCAGGCCATTGTATTGGTGCTTGGGGCCGGAATTTTAAGTTTTATGGGGCTTGAAGCTGTTGGTGGTTGGGGAACGCTGAAGGAAACCATAGGAATGGATTATTTTAATATGTGGAGGCCCAATTCGGATCCCGATTATCCTTGGTTGCCCTTATTCCTGACCAGTACCATTGTAGGGATCTGGTATTGGTGTACGGATCAGGTAATCGTACAACGGGTGCTTACTGCCAAAAGTATCAAGGAAGGTAGGCGTGGAAGCATCTTTGGGGCCCTTCTAAAACTGATGCCCGTTTTTCTTTTTCTAATTCCGGGAGTAGTGGCTTTGGGACTTAAACTACAGGGCAAATTGGAATGGAACAGCCCGGACGAAGCATTTCCGGTGCTAATGAGCAACCTTTTGCCATCCGGCCTGCGTGGATTGGTGGCGGCTGGATTATTGGCCGCCCTGATGAGTTCTTTGGCTTCCGTTTTCAATTCCTGTTCCACCCTGTTTACCCTGGATATTTACAAAAAGCTGAAACCCGAAAAACCTGAGGAGGAATTGGTGAAAACAGGGAGGACCGCCACTTTTTTTGTGGTAGGTCTGGGCCTGTTGTGGATACCGGTCATTACAAGACTTTCAGACGGTCTCTACGAATACTTACAGAATGTACAGGCCTATATTTCCCCTCCCATCACGGCAGTATTTCTATTGGGAATTTTTTATAAGCGGATTAATGCCAACGGGGCCATAGCTACTTTGGTGGGCGGACTCATTATTGGGTTTTCCAAACTGACCTTGGAAATTATGAAATCCAGTTTTTCCGAGGGAAGTTTTCTTTTTAATCTCGCCGACGTAAACTGGTTGGTATTTGCGGCCTATTTCTTTGCCCTTTGTGTGGCCATAGCGGTGATAGTAAGTATGTTTTATCCGGCCCCTTCGGCCACACAACTGTCCGGACTAACTTTCGGAACGGTTACGATAAAACAGAAGGCGGACAACAAGCAGAGTTATAATGGTTGGGATATAACGGCTTCGGTATTGGTGGTGCTGATTGTGCTGTATATTATGGTTTCTTTTAGTACGTTTTCATTGTAATGATTACGGGAACCTTTTTTAAACCCCAAACTTACCCCAGTTTTTCCCTAAAAAAATCGATGGTCCGTCCCCAGGCCAATTCGGCGGCTTCCCGGTCATACCGTGGTGTGGTATCATTATGGAAACCATGGTTTGCCTTAGGGTATATATAGGCCTTGTATTCCTTTCCATATTTTTTTAGGGCCTCTTCATAGGCCGGCCACCCTTCGTTGACGCGTGTATCCAATTCGCCAAAATGGAGCAGTAAAGGAGCATTTATCTTATCGATATCCTCTGTTGGCTGTCCCCCGTAGAAAGGAACGGAAGCTCCTAAATGGGGAACCTTTACCGCCATCATATTGGAAATCCAACCTCCAAAGCAGAATCCTACTACACCAACTTGGCCGGAGCATTCCGGGTGGGTCTTTAAATACGAAAAGGCGGCGATAAAATCCTCCAACATTTCATCCCGATTTCGTTTGCTTTGCAGTGCCCGGCCCTCATCGTCATTGCCGGGATAACCGCCCAGCGGTGTCAATGCATCCGGGGCCAAAGAGATGAACCCGGCGAGGCCTGCCCTACGCCCTACATCTTCTATGTGCGGATTCAATCCACGGTTTTCGTGGACCACGATAATCCCCGGAAGTGTTACCTTGGCATCGGCCGGTCTGGAAAGCAGGCCCTTGATGGAGCCACCCCCTTTGGGGGAATCGTAATGTATATATTCCGATTTTAATTTTGGATCGTCCGGTCTTATCTGTATTTTTTTTACGTAATCGGGGGAAATAAAGCTAAGAAGTGAAGCAACCGTTACTCCCCCGACCGCATAGGTCGATAATTTATCCATAAACAACCTTCTGCTTAGCCTGTTGTGGGCATAGTCGTCATATAGGTCGAAAACCTCTTGTTCAATATCTTCTTTTTTCAATGTTTTCATGGGCGTTAATTTATGGTTGAACCAGCTTTGCCACGGTTCTTCCGATTCAAAATAGGCACTTATCACATCATTATAGGACGAATAGGGCGAGACTCCTATAAAAGGGATTTTCAGAACTCTATTGCTTTTGATTAACGTATTCACAACAAAATAAAGCCCTGAAATAATAACGTGACTTATAAAAGTATGAAATTAGTTTTAACTTTTAAAGATATTTTGTTGGAAGCCGTAAGCAGTTGGCAATGAACAGTGAACAATGAACAGTGAACAATGGCATTGAAATAAGAAGTTTTATAACTGTCAATTGTTTTGTTTGCCAAGGATTTTTT
>CBFGWQ010000206.1:0-6451 GCA_965652575.1 uncultured Arenibacter sp.
GGTCACGGATGAACCACAAAAAAGTGGTTGTGCAAGCGAGTTTCATTTTGAAGCTCGCTTCTTTTTTGAAGTTTGTCGAAACGTAACTTTTTGTGGTTTTCAAAGCGGAGTTTTGAGGGAAGGACGCAGCCAATCCCAATTACTTTTTTTCTAAAAGGGGGTATTTTGAAACTATTTCTCAATTTCAATTACTTCATCATCAGAAGTCATAACCAACTACAACACCATGGTTTTTGGAAGGAAATGTTTGAAATGAACCTTAAAATCTATATTTTGTATGTTTAAAAAAAGACGGGATAAATTCCGGATAATGTAACGTCATGAAAAATATTCCTATTCTTTTAATAGTGGTGCTACAGCTTGTCGGCTGTCAAAACCGGGGGGAAGTCAAGAGCAAAAATCCAACTGGGACCCATCAAAGACCCAATATTCTATGGATCGTGGCGGAAGATCTTAGTCCTGTAATCCCATCGTTTGGGGATTCCACAGTGGTTACCCCCAATATTAGCAGATTGGCGGCAGAAGGTGTCCGCTATACCAATGTCTTTTCGTCCTCAGGGGTATGTGCCCCTAGTAGGGCCGCTATTGCCACGGGCATGTACCAAAACCATATCGGGGCGCAACATATGAGAAACCACGGTAATGGACCCAGTTACCCCGTTGGACTTCCTTCTTATGAAGCCCTGCCTCCTGCAGGGGTGAAGATGCACAGTGAATATCTCAGAAGGATAGGATACTATTGTACCAATAACAGTAAAGAGGATTATCAATTTAAGGCCCCTGTAACAGCATGGGATGAAAGTAGTAATACCGCACACTGGAGAAACCGCAAACCCGGGCAAGCTTTTTTTTCCATATTTAATTTGGGAGTGACGCACGAATCACAGATTTGGGCCAAGGCCCAGGATTCCCTTTGGGTGGATAAGGAGCTGGAAGTACCTGTTCCTCCTTATTTGCCGGATAATGAAGTTGGCCTAACCGATCTAAGGAGAATGTATTCCAATATCAAGGAAATGGACCATCAGGTGGGAGAAATACTGACACAATTGGAGGAGGATGGATTGTTGGAAAATACGGTTATATTCTGGTACGCCGATCACGGGGGTCCTTTGCCCCGACAGAAGCGACTGTTGTACGATTCCGGTATGGAATTGCCTTTGGTGATCAGGTATCCGGACAAAAAAGATGCCGGTAAGGTAGATGATCGCTTGATAAGTTTTGTTGATTTTAAGCCCACCATATTGTCCTTGGCCGGAATTGAGCCCCCCGAATATTTGGATGGTAGGGCTTTTGCCGGGGAATTTGAATCCAAGGAAGTCAGGAAATATGTGCATGGGGCCGCAGACAGGCTGGATGCTATCTATGATATGATCAGGGCGGTTAGGGACAAACGCTATAAATACCTGAAGAATTTTAGACCGGACCAAGGGTATTATTTGCCGGTAGTGTACAGGGAGAAAATGCCGGTAATGCAAGAATTGCTCCGTATGCGGGATAATAATGAACTTAACGAAATTCAGGCACAATGGTTTAGGGATAAAAAGGCATCGGAAGAATTGTTCGATACATGGAACGATCCCCATGAACTCCATAATTTGGCCGATGACCCACAGTATAAAGGAAAATTAATTGAGCTTCGGGAGGAATGTGAACGCTGGATGACGGCTATTGAGGATAAAGGTTTACTGCCCGAAAAGGAGTATATAGCCTCTATTTGGCCAAATGGGGAGCAACCCATTACCCGATCGCCCATTATACGACAGCGGAATAATATGATAGAAATTCATAGCGAAACAGAAGGAGCATCCTTGGGGTACCAAGTGTTAAAAGAGAATGAGGGGTTAAAGAAATCCTGGCAAGTTTATACCGGGGCTTTTCCCATAGATTCGGGCAAACGGGTCATATCCGTGGCACATAGGATCGGATATGCACCAAGTGAACATATAATCTTTGAAGCTGGCAAATAAATTGACTTAAGAGCGATATGGCACATAGGACCGGAAATAGGTATACCGAACATTCCAACACCCTAAAAAAGTTATCTTGGAATTGCAGGACCGGGGTATAAACCATAGAAAAAAAATCTTTGGGGACAAGTCCGCTATCGGAAGTTAAATGCTTCTATGTTGGGGTTGGTTGGGTTTTGTTATGAGCGTGACGCTTGTCTGCCGACCAAGTCAGGCCTGCTGTAAGATTAGGTATGTCACGAGCGTGACGCTTGTGACAACGGGGTTTAGGTTATGATTTTGATTTGGGAAATTACTTTTGTTATGGTGTTTTCATTGATATTTTACTCTATAAGAATCGGTTAAAAAAAAGAGTTAGGGATTATTGCAAGACCAACCATCAAAAATTCAATTATTCGTGGGTATTTTTAATTGGATCTGTTCTTCGTTGACCTCAATAATGACCGCGTCTCCATATTTTAATCCGTCAATTTTCGGAAGAATTAACTCGATTATGGTTGGGTTTTGAAAATGTTCTGCCTTGGTGGCAGGATCGGGCATATAGATTAACCCTTTATAGGTATTTTTATTTATTTGAAGCGATACATCGAAAAAGTAAAAATTTTCCGGTGGAATAAATGGGGACCAATGGATGTCCTCAAGAAAATATTTTGGTTTTAATATTGTAAAGAAATATGGAGCAATATCCAAATTAACGGTCCCTAAAAAATATGGACTTAAGTCTAAACCTTTTTGTGTAAAATATTGGTATTGGATTTTTAAAGTTCCCTTGGGGTAGCGCGGGTCTTTCGCTTTTCCGGAGGCAATCCCATGACCTTGTTTTACTATAGCCTTTACTTTCATTCTATCTTACTTTTAATAATTTTCCGATACTCATGTTTGGTGAATTTAAGTATTCTAGAAATAGTAGTAAAGCTTTGGACGAGGGAACTGGAAATAGGTAATGGAATATGGATATTAAAATGCTAAGGTACCAAAGTGACGCTCGTGCCAATGGGGAGGATTGAAAAGTCGAACTTTTCAAATAGGCACGAATGGTGGCCAAAGCTGCGTTTTACGTTCTGTTATGCCGTCTGCAATAGGTTTATTCCGCTCAACTCTTGACCAATTTGATGAATTCCACTTAATATTTTCTTGGTCTGTTTCGCTGATGGCTTTTTGGTTCCAGAAACATATTGAGAAAGTAGGGTAGCATTCATTCCGATTTTTTCGGCAAGAAATTTTGCGTTTAAAACCTTATAAAATTTAAAGAATTGATTAAAATCGATTTCAAATCCGATGTCGGACGGGTCAACTTTTACTTGTTCTTCCTCAAAATAAAATTCGATCGCCTCGTACGTATTGTTCATTAATTCGGGAATTGATTGTCCAGTTGTAAAAATCGGATAATCCGCTGAAAAAGCCGAAAATCCAGTTTTGGTTTTTTCAACTATCATTGTTACTTTTTTCTTTTTTGCCATAATCCTATTTTTTAATTCCTGCGTCCTTTAAAATTTTCTTCTCCAGTCCTTTACCCATTTCTTGGCTTCCGTGGTTTGGAAAGATAATAGTTCCTTTTTTTGTGTTGTGTCGCATTTTTGCGTGTGAGCCTTTTTGCGATACAGCATACCAACCGTCTTTGGTCAATATTTTGTAAAGTTGGGAACATTTCATTCGGTCTTGTTTTGACTCAGATCACAAAGGTAAACTATTATTTACTTTTTTCAAAGCAAATTTTGATGTGAAGGCGGATTTTCAGTATTTGTTACAACGTACAGGTATAGTAACTATATCCCTATATTGATTAAGTAACGTAGCAAAACTTTTCCTTCAAAAGTTTCCGTTTAGCATTTGGAAATTCATAAGAACCACTACTTCACCACAAAATCTTTATGGATATTTTTAAGTCCCGTTTTGGCAACTTTTAATGCCCTTAAAGTGTTTTTGGATTTTTGGGAGTGGGCTTCCATGCGCTGCAGCACATTCTTTAAGGTTTTGGTGGCCTCCACTATAAAAGGGCCCTTGTTGAGCATAACGCATTCTGCCTGGGCACTAATGGTGGCATCCGAAATTTCCGCCCTGGTGGCCATTCCTTTTTTCGCCATGGTGTCCAACACCTGGGTAGCCCAAATGACCGGTATTTGTGCCGCTTCGCACAACCACAGTATTTGGCTCTGTACTTCGGAAATACGTTCAAAACCTATCTCCACGGCCAAATCGCCCCGTGCGATCATGACACCTATTTTTGGCCTTTTCATTGCTGCAAATAGAATTGAAGGTAAATTCTCGAAGGCGGTCCTGTTCTCTATCTTAAAAACGACCCCGGTATCCTTATCCCCCAATTGGTCCAGTTTCTTGTAGAGGACGGCCACATCCTCGGCATTCCGTACAAAGGAATAGCCCATAAGGTCCGTATGGGCACTAATGAACGGCAATAGTTGTACATCTTCCGTAGTTAGGGAGGGCAGGTTAAGGTGGGTATCCGGTAAGTTGATGCCTTTTCCCGGCCTTAGTTTTTTCTTATGTGATTTTTTTACCAACAGCGATGCCGTTTTCTTGTTGAGGCTTAGTACTTTGGCCTCTACGGCACCATCATCAAAAAACACGGGCTGCCCTGCTTTAAGGTCATCAATGATCTGAGGAAGGGAAACCTCTATCAGGATGTTTTCCCGGACGGACAATATCTTATTATGTTTTCCCGAAACAAGGGGAGAGTCAGGCTTTATCAGCAATAAATGGTCCCCTTTGGCAATCTTTACAAACGGGACGGTTTCTATTGGTGCTCCGGTATCCGTTTTAAGGTAGATATTGCCAATTCTTATTTTGGGTCCCGGTAGATCCATATAAATATGGATTTCCTTGGAGACGGTTTTTATTTTGTCCAGAATCTTTTTCCAAAGCGCTTCATTGCCATGGCTAAGGTTTAAACGGGCAATGCCCATACCTGCCGAACGCAGTTTTTCAAGTAGCTTTTTGTTGGTGGCCGCCTCATCGGGCATGGTGACCATTATTTCCGTATCCCTGTCCCCACGATCGGATGCAAAGAGGTCATTGGCGTGATCCATCAATAATTGTTTACTTGCTGTAAACCCAAGTACCTCCTGTTTGGAACCCCTTTCCCAAGTTTTCCCGTTCAATAATTTGACCAGCCGAAGGGCATTGGAGATATTTTCATAAACATATCCGGCCCCTGTTCCCAAAGAGGATATTCCTATTTCGGATAGATTGCTCTGTAACTTGCGGATATCCACACTACGAAGCAGTAAATAATGATAGAGGTTCTTGGCACTGGATCTATATTGTGGGTGTACGGAATTGGCAATCTTATGGGCTGTGGCCTCATGCCTTATTAATTTGGTATAAATTATTTCGAGTTCCCTTTCCAGTTTTTGAAGGTCCATATTGCATTTTTTATAATATAAAAATACGCATATAAAACAGGGATACTTACTGTAGGAAATACAAAAAGAAGTTAAATTTTGGGTTTAAAAAAAGCAATGCCCCCAAGGCATTGTAATGCGTTTGGGGTATTGCCCAATAAAGAGTAGGTCAATTGTCGATCCCTATGGAGATACTGTAACTTCCAAAGGGTGCCGGACCTGTTCGGAAAAGGCGTTCAAATACTGCTCCCATTCCGCTTTGCCGTTAAATTGTCCGCTTTTTTTCCATCCAAATCCTGCGTAGTAGGTTACTTCCCTGTTCTCAACTTTTAAATGGGCATAGGCATTGCTTAAGTCCTTCGCCGTTACATCATATTTTTCATAATCAATGAAAGTGTCCTTAGGGGCAAGTATGGCCGTACCCAATTCCGAATCCCCGTGGGGCTGCCAATAGCTTATCCATCCCTTTTCTATATTTTCACTTACCTCTCCGTCCTTTTCGTGTAGGGCGAGTCCGGCGTAAATATCATCTACCCCTTCCAGGGTGATATTGAATTTGGACAAATTTTGGCCTAGGTCCAGGCTTATAATTTTGGATTCCTTGATGGTTTTTCCATTGGCGTCCCAAGTTGCGTATTCCAAATAAAAGCTGGTCCTTATAGGACCGGTGGTAATGGTGCGCCATTGGGTATAGTTTTTGGAATAATAGAAAGTAGTGTCTACCTTGGCAGCAATGCCACCGACCCCGCGACTGGCACCTACATGAAAATCGTCCAGGCCTTCCCCGGTATCCTTATGGTAACTTCCGGTTCCACTTAGTTCCTTTTTGTACCATTTGTCGATTATGGGGTAGTCTACCCGCTTCAACCAGGCGTCGACACCGCTGGACAGGGTGCCGCCCGGAACCTTGTCCTCCACCATTTTCTGTGCGGTGGGTCCGTAGACCCTAAAGGCGACCTTGTTGTTTTCCCAGGTGTAGTCATCCGTGCGTTCCGGAACAAATCTGGAATAGCATAGTTCCTGTGCCTTGGGGTTTTCCCCTGCTGTTACTGTCACCACTTCAAACTTGCTTTCCCCCTTTGCCGCCATCCTCGGTTGAAAAAGGATCATGTCTAGAACGCCATC
>CBFGWQ010000207.1:0-6415 GCA_965652575.1 uncultured Arenibacter sp.
AGGTTGAAATGGTCATTTTTGGATATTGGTCCGAAAAAAAATTATTGAAAATAAAAATCCATTCTTTTAATTAACGTGAGTTCGACATAAAAATATTTTCAATACATTGATTTCGTACAAATTAAAAGATTTCTAATGTCTCCTCGAGCGGAGTCGAGAGGTTATTTTACCTTAACGTTTTTAAATTAGGTCTCTCCCGATAGCTATCGGGATCCGCTCGACCGGACGGATGTTATATAAACAACTGATTTTAAATAAAATATAAATCGAACTCACGTGAATTGAGGTTCAATTCCCATTTTACGTTTGGTTGATCTTAACTATTCCCTATTCAACACCGACCATTAAAGGTTTGGTTTGGATACCTTATTTTTTATAAAAATAGCAACTTCCACCGTAGTATAAGTATATGACGTAAAGTTTTATTGCAATTTGGCTTTAGACCCTGAAAAAGGAAAACCGATCGATCCTTAAGGAGGGACCATTTGTAAAGGGGCAATCCTTCCTATCATAGACCATATGCCCATTACGCCGGGCCTAGACTTTATATCCCTGGAGGAATTCCTTAGGACCTTGTTGTCCGAGGCCCTTATTATTTATTGGAGAAAATACACTTAGACCGGTGGGTGCGATATTAGGATAGTTAAGATTCCAATTAAAGCTAAATTCAATTATTTTCAAAAAAGCAAAGACAATAATGCAATAAATTAAAGTTTATTCGTCTTATTAAATAAAGGCCCATTTAAAAGGTCGTAACCAGATTTGGAATCGGAAAACAGTAAAAAACTGAAAGATTTTTTTGGACGGGAATATGAAGCTCTCAAGCGGTATGTGGGCACAAAAATAAGTGACACTGCCAATCGTGATGCCGAGGATATTATCCAGGACGTTGCCTTAAAATTATTTTCAGGGGCGGATAGGTACGCACCTATAAATAATGTTGCCGGATTTGTCTATACCTCCATAAGGAACAGAATTATCGATGTAATGCGTAGCAAGAAAAATAGCCCTTCCGTCGCCATTGATAATGATCTGTTGGATTTGGTGGATGTACTGCACCAATCGGCCAATAGTTATTCCTCCGAGGAAACGGTTTTGCTGTTAAAAGAATGTATAGATGAACTAAAACCAGCGTACAGGGACATTATCATAGCGATCGACTTTGATGGGTTTACGTACAGGGAAGTTTCGAAGGAAACCGGTATTTCCATTGGTACATTAATGTCCAGAAGGCATAGGGCACTTGGCATATTGTACACTAAAATTGAACAGAAAATAAATAGATAAACTTAATATCATTAAACCATGACAAATTTTTTTACCCATAAATTCAGAAAGAAATCGCCCATCAAAATTATTGGTATGATCATTCTTGGAACCATTGCCATAGCTGGATTGGCCATTTTGTTCGGTTTTGTCTTAATGTGGCTATGGAACTGGTTAATGCCGGATATATTTGGCTTGCCCCCAATTACTTACTGGCAGGCAGTTGGACTCTTCATTCTTTTAAAGATACTTCTCGGGGGATGTGGCGGTAGTGGTGGCGGTAAGAAAAGATCGTCCAAGCGTTCCAATAGAACCTGCAAAAATGAATCCAGAACCGATTTTTCAAAATGGAAGCACTATGATAAATTTTGGAAGGAAGAGGGAGATCAACACTTCAGGGACTATTTAAGTAGGCAGGGAAACCCAATGCCCGATAATAGTCATAAATCAGATTTGGAATAACACAATGTATTATTATGGAATTATTAATATTTCAGACAGATATAAAATCGAAGGGAAAAGTAAAGTCCATTACACCCATATTGAACCATCACTCCGCTATTATCAAATGGTCCGTAGACCTTGAGGATATAGACAATATACTTAGAATAGAGGCTACGACGGGATTAAAGGAAAAAGAAGTTATCGACATCATAAAGGAAAAAGGATTTTATATAGAACCATTGTTGGACTAAGGCCTTGGTCCCTGATTTCTTTGGTCTCTATGAGGATCGGTTTATATTTCATATTGTTATGCGCACACTAATTAAGGATGTACAGCTAGCTATTGGGCAATTATTTTTTAGGGAATAATAAACTGGCGGCGTATCCCACCAAAAAACAGGAAACCACCCCTGTAGCAGAGTACAATAATAAGTGAACGGGTGCGGTAATCCCTACTATAAGCTGTACCAGGATGCTTACTGATATACCGATCAATACACCTGTTGAATTGGCCTTTTTTGTAAATATTCCCAGTAAAAATACACCGCCCAAACTTCCTATTACCAGACCCAGTACCTTTTGAAATTCGTCCCAAAGGGATTTTACATCCATGCTTGCCATTAATATCGCAAAAAGTGTCCCGATTATACCGATGGCCAAGGTTACCATTCTGGCCAATTTCAATTCATTGGTCTCTTTATTCCATCCAAAGCGAAAATGGATATCGGTAGCATAGGAAGTCGCTGCCGAGTTCATACTGCTGCTCAAACTGCTCATGGCCGCCGCAAATATGGCCGCTATCAACAATCCTGAAACACCTGTGGGCAACTGCGAAACTACATACCATGGAAAAATGGCATCATTATTTTCAAAAGTGGGATTGAGTTGCAATGGATAATTCTTATAAAATGCAAATAAGGTGGTACCCACGAAAAAGAATATCAGAGTGGCCGGTATGGTCAGTACGGCATTGGTCCATACACTTTTTTGGGCTTCCCCTTGCGTTTTGGTCGTCAAATAACGCTGTACCATGGTCTGATCCGAACCATAGGTGGTGATATTGGCAAAGATCCCTCCTATTATCATCACCCAAACCGTAGGTCGCTCCAAGGACAGATCCAGATCTATTATATTGAATTTATCATTTGCCCTGGCCGTTTCATAGATGCCGGAAATTCCTCCTTCAATGGAAGATATCATTAAATATAAAGACAGGATGGCACCTCCCAATAGTACTATGACCTGAACAACATCTGTCCAGATGACCGCTTCTATTCCACCGTAAATAGTATAGATCATACTGATGACTCCCATTAGTGAAATACAGATAAAAATGTCTATTCCGGTAACTACGTTCAACGCTATGGAAGGCAGGAACATTACTACTCCCATACGACCAATTTGGAACAAAATAAAGGACAGACTGCCCAGAAGCCTAATGGTAAGGTTGAATCGGGATTCCAAAAATTCGTAGGCCGTAGTAACATTGAGCTTTCTAAAAAAAGGGATAAACCAGAACACGATGACCGGTGCTACCAAAAAGATGGTCATATTGAGCACAAAATAGGACCAATCCGTGGCAAAGGTCTTTGCCGGTACGGCCATAAAGGTTATGGCGCTCAAAGCGGTTCCAAAAATACTTAATCCCGCTGCCCACCAAGGGATACGGCCACCACCTTTAAAATAATCCTCAGTGTTCTTTTGGCGTTTGGAAAAATAATATCCCATCCAGGCCAGAATAAGAAAATAAAGGGCAATGACCAAAACATCTATTGTTCCCAGGTGTTTGGCATCTTTGTTTACCTTAATTTTCATTACTCCCGGCGTTCTTACCCCAGGCCTGATCTCTCCTGTTGGCACCACAATATCCTCTCCCCAGCGAACGGCAGTGGTTGTTACCTGACCGGTTTGTGGTGACTCCCCTACCTTATAAAATTCTTTGGAAATAGTATTGAACCCGTATATTTCGCTTCCAAATCCCGGGTGATCGTTCAGGTGATCGGTCAGTTCCATTTTGGCCAAATTCAATATTTCATCCACATCTTCCCCATTGAACAATTGGCTTTCCAATTGTTCAATTCTTTTTTTGATACCGATTTCCTTCATGGCAAGATCACCATCAGATCCGGAAGTAAAAATGATGGAACTGGCACCAAGCGGAAAGGCCGTGCCGGCCATGACCTTAAATTCCTGCTCTTTTCCATTTGAAATGACCTGCCATTTATGGGTTGTTGGGTTAAAAACATGGGCATCGAATAGCACATTCCATTCCCCTTTTGCGGTAATCTCTCTTCCAGAGAAAAGATAAAAGCAATTCTCCAGACCGTTGCTTTGGCCCACGCCTACCGAAAAGGCCCTTGGCCTTCCTTCCCAGGATGGCAGTAATTCCCATTTCCAGTTCCTTGGGTTCCCACCTGCTAAGGACAATTTATAAAAACTGCTGGTGGACGGACCTCCAAATTCGGAAATTCCACCGGCAACATAAATGGCATTATTGACCTTGGCAAAGGCAAAATTGGTGAGGGGTACCGGTAATTCAGGGCCTTTGCTTATTTTTATTTCCCCTGTTTCCGGGAGATAGTCTATAAACCAGCTGTCCGATATATTTTTGTCCGATGTGTTCCCGCCAAAGCAGAGCAAACCATTATTTGTAGGTATTGCTCCCCCATACCCAGCGGCAAAAGGCAATTTGGCAGTAGCTATTTCCCATTGAAATGTACCGTTAGGTTTTCCTTTAAGTATAAAAATGCCGTCATAATAGGCTTTAATACCACCTTCCCATGGCAATTTATCAGGAAAGTTGGCCCCTCCCGCCACTATCAATACATCGTCATCTATTCCTGTATATGGACCCGCAAGACCTGGTTGGACATTTTGCCCTATGCCAGGGGGCAGGTCTGGAAGATGGTCATATTCCAAATATTTATCCTGTGAATTAGTCTTAAAAAAAACCAAACAGAGTACAACAGTTAATAATATATTGGAAAACGTGTTATAGTTATTAGTGTACCAGAAGATTTTTTTAGTCATGTTTTTTAATTAACTCATTGATGTTGATCTTTTGAAAGGTCATATGGGCCTGGCTCCCTTCATAAAGAATTCCGATATGGTCATTATCAATAGAGGTGATGCAGGAATATCCGGCTCCCCGCCCTTCGTCCAGCTCCATCCAATATTCCCTGGGCCATGTTTTGCCATCGTCCAAACTGACCTTGATGGTCTGTTTGATTCTCTTGTACTTGGAATTAGGGTTGGAAAACAGCAAAATACTTTTTGAAGTCCCTGTGTTATCCATATAATCATGCCGATGGATACTGGCCATACACCTGGGCTCAATAAGTGCGCCATGGGAGGTGGGATGTTCGGTCCAGGTATTCCCCAGATCATTTGTTACCATAATGGCCCGGCCATTGGTTTCCGTTTTGTTTTCGCCATTACGATTGTCCCTGATGTTCAGCATAATGGCCCCATCGGAGAGTTCAACGGCCATACATTCGGTAGTATCATGGGATGCGGGATTACTTGTTGTCCATGTTTCCCCTCCATCCTTGCTATAGGTTATATTTGAAAACGGCAATCCATTTTCATCCCTCCCTTGGGTCGGGATCACCAATGTACCGTCCTTCAGGGTTATCCCATGTCCCGGTGCAGGTGCCCATAACCACCATTTGGGGTCTTTGCACATCTTGGTCAAATTGATGGGTTCACTCCAGGTTTTGCCATCATCGGTACTTTTGGTAATCAGAAATTGACTGGTCTGTTTAACGCCAAAACCCGGTTGGGAGCCCTTGGTCCTCCACTGATGGTTCCATTCCTTGCTTTCCTCGCCCAAGTTTTCCTGCCAAACGCCTTCCGCATTGATCACACCGTGCATCCATAATCCTGCAACGAATATGGTCCCCGTTTGTTCGTCCACTAGAATGTTTGCATCACTAACCCCATTGAATTTTTCCGGCAATCCGCCCCATTCTCCCATATCCAAAGCTATGCGCATTGGTTCCCAGGAATTACCTCCATCTGTGGATCTACTGACTCCAATATCCATATGTCCCTGTAAGTCCCTTCCGGATTCCCTACGTACATCGTAAACCGCCAATAAAGAACCGTCTTTGGTGGTGCTCAAGCCTGGAATACGGTAGGTATGTACATTATCATCCTGGTGTTGCCTTACCGCTACCCCAAGACGTAATGCTTTAGTTTCCGCATTATTTGATACTCCAAGTTTTTGTTCCCCGAGGGTAACATAATCAACGTTTGCATGTACCTTGTTGGTCAGGTCAACATTATCTGCCAGTTCATAGGTGACCCAGAAATAGTTGGTTCCTGGTTTTAAGCTTTGACTTCCGTTGATCAGCGAGGTGTTCTTCGGTTTCTCCGTCAGGCCGAACAACCTCTTATTATTGAACACGGAATCGTTCTCCGTATAGTAGACCCGAATGTTCTTAAGGTTTTCCTGTTTTGTTTTTTCTGTGGATACTTGAATGGCATTCACTATTTCCCCTTCCTTCCCATCATTCAATTGTATCCGTAAAACGGGATTGTCTACTTTGCCTTTGAGTACGGGGTAGTTAAAGGTTTTGGCTGTAAGTCTTTCGCTGATCCCCACTTTGTCCTTGCATCCGCATGGGATTACAAGTAGCAACAGTAGCATCATTTTCAATACCGAAGGCGTATTTTTTAGTTTCATCACTATCATTGTTTAATT
>CBFGWQ010000208.1:0-6363 GCA_965652575.1 uncultured Arenibacter sp.
GCATAGGAGCGGTTTATTCCAAATCGCCATCAAGAATTTTACTTTTTACCTCGTTGAGGTAACTGCGCCCAATAGTATATCTAATCCCTTGTACTTCTACACTATTGCCTTCAATGGCATCGATCTTGTTAATGGCTATGGTGTAGGACCTGTGTATCCTGATAAATTTATCCGAAGGGAGTTCTTCGGTAAAACTGCTCAAGGTTTTATGGATGATATGTTTATCGGCCCTGGTCTTTATCCTGATGTAATCCTTTAAGCTTTCAATGACAATTATGTCGTCCAAATAAATTTTTTGTAATTTTTTCTTATCGACCTTTACAAAAATGCTGGGATTCTCACTGGAAGTTTGCACTTCATTTTTGGTAACTCCTCCCTTTAAATCAATAATTCTATTGACCGTTTTTAAAAACCTATGGAACGGTATGGGTTTCACTAAATAGTCTATGGCCTCCAGTTCGAAACTTTTTAGGGCATAATCTTCGTGGGCCGTTGTCATAACTACCATGGCCTTTGAATTTACACTCCCTAGGAGGTCAAGGCCGTTCATTATGGGCATATTGATATCCAGGAATACCATATCTACTTCATTTCTCTGTAAAAAGGTAGAGGCATCAATGGCATTGGTGAAGGTCTGTACCAGATCCAGTTCCTTGATCTGATCTACATAATTTATCAATATATTGATTGCCAGTGGCTCATCATCTATAATTATTACCTTAAAACTCATTACACTTTTAATTTAAGAATAACGTTAAACATTTTGTCCTTTTCAAAGATGGACAGGTGGTAATCTTTGGGCTCGTAGCCCAGTTCCAAACGTTTTTTTACATTGGAAAGTCCAATGCCGCCAACTTCCGGGTTTATGGGGTTGCGCGGTTTATTTTGGGGAATAGTATTGCTGATTTCAAAATTTAGGATGTCGTCCACTACTTCCAAATTTATTTTGATATACATATTGCCGATATTTTTACTGGCACCATGTTTAAAGCTATTCTCTATAAAGGGCATTAATAGCATGGGTGCAATACCCTTTCCTTCAATATCGCCGGAAACATTCATATCAATTTTTAAGGAATTGTCAAACCGGATACGTTCCAAATCGATATAGTTTTGGATACATTCTATTTCCTTGGTCAATTCTTGGTAGGGTTTGTCCGTTGCATACAGCAAATAACGCATTAATTCTGATAACCTCAGAACAAGCTGGGGTGCTTTTTCCGATTTTTCCAAAGTTAGGGAATAAATATTGTTAAGCGTGTTAAAGAAGAAATGTGGTGAAACCTGCGATCTTAGGAATTTTAATTCCGTGGTCAATTGTCTTTTTTCCAGTTCATGCAATTTGCTGTTCTCATTTAGCCAGTCGACCGTTATTTTGATCGCCGTAACGAACGACATTACATAAAGTTCCCCCAACATGGTCACTATGGCGTAGTTCAGGGTCAGGGACTCAACATCGCCGGCCTCCGGCATTACGTTGTTGCTCACCAAATAATAGGTGAGATTGAATTTCACCAAAAGGCCTATGAACAAAGAGGTCAATAATAAAATGGTATATGTAAAATATCGTTTTGTGTAAACAAACTTGGGCATTAAAAAATAAATATTGAAATAGGCCAAGGCCATATGTATGGGAAACCCCAATAAATTGGTCTTTACGGAATAGGCAAAATCCTGATGTAGGTTTCCCCAGCGGAAAATATTGAAGAGGATATATACGGCCCAAAAAATGATATGGTGCCTATAATTGATATTGAATTCACCCGAACTATTTTTACCAAGTAATTTATGATTTAGATTTTTGATGGGCATGAGCATTGATCACAGTCTTGATTACTAAAAATTGGCGTTTGGCTTTACGGGTTGGTCGTTGGTCTAATTTTATTCTTTATCCTGAAAAAAAATCAAATATTTAGTTCGGATAAGTGGATTTTTATTATTTATTCCCATTTATTTTTAAATCCAAAGATTCTCCGGTCCTTGGTTAAGGCCTGCCTTTTGGACAGTCCCGGTAGCCATCGGGACGGGTAAGGCAAAATATAATCCCGAAAGCTTTCGGGACAAGAAATTTATTATTTTCCTCATTATAGTATTGATAATTTGGGGAATTTATAAAAAAAATAAGAGTTGTTGTCCATGGGAGTGAAAAAACACAGGTCTGAGGTATATTTTTAACCTTTACCTACATAAAAAAAACGGAAGTTGATGTATTTTTTGTTTCAACGCTAAATAATAAATTGAATGAACGTAATCGATGTCACTATTATATTTATCTATATAGTGTTGACCCTTTTTGTAGGTATCTGGGTTTCAAAAAAGGCCTCCCAAGGGTTAAAGTCGTACTTTTTAGGGGGGAACAACATAAAGTGGTATTATTTGGGGCTGAGCAATGGTTCCGGAATGTTCGATGTCTCCGGTACCGCCTGGATGGTGGGGATTCTATTTTTATATGGTGTAAAGAGTTTTATGTTCATGTGGCTATGGCCCATTTGGAACCAAATTTTTGTGATGATGTTTTTGGCCGTTTGGATACGACGGTCCAATATTATGACCGGATCGGAATGGATACTTACCCGCTTTGGGGACGATAGGGCAGGGAGGGCTTCCCATAGTATAGTGGCCGTATTCGCTATTGTTGCCGCAGTAGGCTTTATAGCCTACTTCTTTGAAGGTGTAGGGAAATTCCTGACCATTATCCTGCCATGGGATATGACCATACATATAGGGGAGATGGTCTTGTTGAATTCCGAACAGGCCTATGCCATGATCATTATATTTTTGACCACGATCTATACGGTCAAGGGAGGGATGTTCTCTGTGGTGGCCACAGAGGTACTGCAATATATCATTATGGTTATTGCCGGAGTACTCGTAGCGGGCTATGCTTTTTTTGCTTTCACGGATGTAGAGATCAACTCGGTAATAAGTGCCGAATGGAAAAACGTTTTCTTTGGTTGGGAATTGGGAACCCATTGGGACCAAAAATTTCAGGCATTTAATAATTTGATCGATTCCGAGGGCTATAAGATGTTCGGAGCCTTGATAGGAATGACCCTTTTTAAAGGTTTCTTTGCCAGTATAGCAGGGCCTACCCCTAGTTATGACCTACAGCGAATATTGTCTACCAGGACGGTCAAAGATGCGGCATATATGAGCGGATTTACCAATTTGGTGTTGTTTATCCCCAGGTATTTGCTTATATCCGGGATTGTGGTCATAGCCCTGGTAGTACTAACGCCGGAAATGATTGCCAATCCCGGGCTTAGCGGTGCGGAATTGGAGGTGCTCCTGCCCAAGGTAATCAACTTTCATGTACCGGTAGGTATTAAAGGCCTGTTGTTGGCAGGCTTGCTCGCAGCGTTTATGTCTACTTTCTCTGCCTTTGTCAATGCCGGTCCCGCTTATTTGGTAAATGATATCTATAAAAAATATTTTAGACCTGAAGCATCGCACAGACATTATATTAAGGTAAGCCATATAGCGTCTTTTTTGGTGGTGATCTTAGGTGTTGTTATGGGATTTTTCGCAGATTCCATCAATTCCCTTACCCTGTGGATAACAAGTGCCCTTTTTGGGGGCTATGTGGCGGCCAATTTTTTAAAATGGGTCTGGTGGCGTTTCAATGGCTGGGGATATTTTTGGGGTATGTTGTCCGGTTTGGTCATTGCGTCCCTGCAATTTGTACTGGATAACAACAAGGGCAATTTTGAGGAAGGAAGTTTATGGTACGATCTTTCCCATATGCATGCCATTTATCTTTTTCCTATCATTTTTGGGGTTTCCCTGTTAGGGTCTTTTTTGGGAACTTATTTCAGCCCCGCTACCAATAGGGAAGTATTAATGTCCTTCTATAAAAATGTGAGACCCTGGGGGTGTTGGGGCCCTATTTATAATGCGTTGAAAGCACAAGACCCTACCTTTAAAAAAAATAACGGGTTCTGGTGGGATATGATGAACTGTACCATTGGAATCCTATGGCAGTCCAGCATGATCGTACTCCCTATTTATTTTATGATCAGGGATTATCCAAAGGCGCTCATAGCACTGGCCGTTTTTGGTGTTACCTCTGCCATTCTGAAATTTACATGGTTGGATAAGGTAAGGCAAATACCTAACTAGAATAATTTTTTTAGCCAATTTTAAAGGTTTAAATCAATTCATGGTTTAATTTAGAGATAAATAAGTTTAATTATAATTTCAGGATAAAGTGAGTAATATTCCATGGCAGGAAAGGCCTTCCCATAGTAATGATGTAGTTTGGCGATATACGGAGAACCCAGTCGTTAAAAGGGATGCCATACCATCCTCCAATAGTATTTTTAACAGTGCCGTAGTGCGATTCCAAGATGGGTACGCCGGGGTATTCCGATGCGATAACAAAGCGGTACAGATGAATATTTTTGCCGGATTTAGCAAGAATGGGATAGATTGGGATATTGACCATGAGCCCATTCGGTTTAAAGCAGGGAATACAGATATGATCGAATCCGACTATAAATACGATCCCAGAGTGGTCTTTATTGAGGATAGGTATTGGATTACCTGGTGCAATGGCTATAATGGTCCAACCATTGGTATAGGGTATACCTTCGATTTTAAGGAATTTTTTCAATGTGAAAATGCCTTTTTGCCCTTTAACAGGAATGGTGTATTATTTCCTGAGAAAATTGATGGTAAATACGCCATGTTGAGCAGACCGAGCGATAATGGCCATACCCCCTTTGGAGATATTTATATTAGTTACAGTCCCGATATGAAATATTGGGGGGAGCATCGCTGTGTTATGAAGGTAACCCCTTTTGTGGACAGTGCGTGGCAGTGTACCAAAATTGGGGCCGGGCCCATTCCCATACTGACCGATGAAGGTTGGCTTACCTTTTACCATGGGGTTATAAATACCTGTAACGGATTCAGATATTCCATGGGTGCGGCTATTTTGGATAAGCAAAGGCCAGATCGGGTATTGTACAGGACCAAGCCCTATCTGTTATCCCCGCAGACCAATTATGAATGTATGGGCGATGTGCCAAATGTGGTGTTCCCCTGTGCCGCACTGCATTCCATAGAGGAGGACAAGGTGGCCATTTATTATGGTGCTGCGGATACGGTTACCGGTCTGGCATTTGGATACCTATCGGAAATTGTAAGGTTCACGAAGGAGAATAGTTTATAAACCGTGTTTTTCAACACTGCTTTTGCTTGTAAAATAGTAACCATTAAATTCCAAATATGAAGACCACTTTTTTCAGCCAAACCAAAACATGGTCATTGGCACTTCTGTTTTATTACATTGCCATGGCCACCGTAAATGGGCAAGAATCGGAACCAAGAAATTATATTGCATTTAAGGCAACTGAAAAATTAAGTATTGATGGGAAGGGGGATGATGCCTCCTGGCAGAAAGCGCCCTGGTCACAGGATTATATCGATATCGAAGGCAAAAAGGTGCCGGATTACAGGACCAGAATGAAAATGTTGTGGGACAACGAGTACCTATATGTTTTGGCAGAAATGGAGGAGCCCCATGTATGGGCCACTTTAAAACAAAGGGACACCGTTATTTTTTATAACAATGATTTTGAAATTTTTATAGATCCGGACGGGGATACCCATAATTACTATGAATATGAAATGAATGCCCATAATACACTGTGGGACCTGTTTTTGACCAAACCATACAGGAATAATGGCAAGGTGGTGGATAGTTGGGATATACAGGGGGTGAAATCGGCAGTAAGTATTGATGGTACCTTAAATGATTCCTCGGATACGGACAAAGGATGGACGGTGGAAGTGGCCATACCATGGAAGGTGGTCACCGAGGCAAGTGCCGGAGGCCATGTACCCGAGAACGAATTCTGGAGAATCAATTTTTCCAGGGTAAATTGGAAATTCGATTTAACGCAGGGAAGGTATTCCAGAAAGAAAGACGATAAAGGAAAGTTTATGCCGGAATACAACTGGGTCTGGTCTCCTCAAGGAGTAATAAATATGCACGAGCCGGAGCATTGGGGGTATGTGTACTTTTCTGCCAAGGAAGTAGGGGGAAAGGACAGTTTTTCCATTCCTCAGGACGATTATATAAAATTTTATCTGTACTCGCTGTACAGGGACGTTCTTCACGGAAAAAAAGATGCTGAAAAACTGGTAGCCCTTCCCAAGGAAATTCTGGGCAAGACCTTAAAACCAAGTTTGGAAAAGCACCGCTCCGGATATAATATATGGGTAAAGAGTCCATTTACGGGTAAAATACTGGTAATCAAAGAAGACGGGGAGTTTAGGAGTTTGGATGAAATGGAATAGGACAATTCGGGGATGTTAAATGGTGAGGGTGGCAATGAAATATTTGAGGGCAAGGAAAAA
>CBFGWQ010000209.1:0-6358 GCA_965652575.1 uncultured Arenibacter sp.
AAAACTTGGACAATCTCTATATTAATTCATAAAAGACAAATGATGATCACAACAAAATTAAAATCCTTTTACTATATCGCTATAGGTGTTGGCATACTATTCACGGCCTGTAAGGAAGAAACCAAAAAGGAAGCGTTAAAAACTACTGAATCCGAAAAGCCCAATATTATTTATATTTTGGCGGATGACCTTGGTTATGGCGACCTTGGCGTATACGGACAGGAAAGGTTTTCTACCCCCAATATCGACAGATTGGCCGCACAGGGAATAAGGTTTACCCAACATTATTCCGGGAGTACGGTTTGTGCTCCTTCACGCTCGGCCCTAATGACAGGAATGCATACGGGACATACCGTGGTAAGGGGAAATAAGGAAATTCAACCGGAGGGACAGTATCCCATACCCGACAATACGTACACCTTGGCGGAGGCCCTAAAAAAGGCGGGGTACGCTACAGGCGCATTTGGAAAATGGGGCTTGGGCTTTCCTGGATCGGAAGGCGATCCCATAAATCAGGGTTTTGATACTTTTTTTGGATACAATTGCCAACGTCTGGGACATAATTATTATCCATACCATCTTTGGTCCAACAGGGACTCCATAGTACTTAAAGATAATTTGGATAAGGGTGATGGAAGCTATGCACCAAAACTTATACATGCCCAAACCTTGCAGTTTATGGAAGACAACAAGGAGAAACCATTTTTCCTATACGTACCGTCCATCATTCCCCATGCGGAATTGGTAGCGCCCGAAGAGTATATGGAAAAGCACAGAGGAAAATATCCTCTTGAAAAAGTGTATAAGGGAACAGATGATGGTCCCGGATTTAATTTAGGGCCTTATAGATCCCAGTCGGAATCCCACGCCGCTTTTGCGGCCATGATCAGCTTATTGGACGATCAGGTAGGGGAAATTATGGATAAGGTAGAGGCATTGGGACTGGGCAATAATACCATAATCGTATTTTCATCCGATAACGGGCCACATCAGGAAGGTGGGGCCGACCCGGAATATTTTAATAGTAACGGACCTTTAAAAGGATTTAAGCGCGATCTTTACGAGGGCGGTATTAGGGTTCCCATGATCGTGCGCTGGCCCGGAAAGATAAAGGCCAATAGTCAAACCGACCATATATCCGCGTTTTGGGATGTTTTTCCTACCCTATCCGAAATTGCAGGGATATCCGTTCCCAACAATCTTGACGGTATTTCCTTTCTTCCTACCCTTGTAGAAAGCGGGAATCAGAAACAGCACAATTATCTTTATTGGGAATTTCATGAAAAAGGGGGGAGACAGGCCATAAGAAAAGGGGATTGGAAGGCAGTTAAATACGATGTATTGAAAAATGCCGATGCCCCTATGGAACTTTATAATTTAAAGGAGGATCTGGGAGAGGAAAACAATGTGGCCCAATTTCACCCTGAAATTGTATCGGAGATGCAGGCAATTTTTGATACTGCACGCACGGATTCCGATATTTTTACATTTTCCTCGGGTACCTATTTGTCCAAACAATTGAAATAGTCCGTAGTTTGGTTGCAATTATTTTTACCACCTTTGCCGTTGGTTTTATAGTGTCCAAAAATTGTTTAAAATGAAAAGTATTCCGGGTAGAATGCTACTGTTGTTTTCAATGGCCCTGATCAGTGGCCATAAGTCAATGGGCCAGTCCCGGGATATGGGGAAGCCCAATATTATATTGCTAATTGCAGATGATATGGGGTATGCAGATCTTCAATGTTATGGGGGAGTGTCCGAAACTCCCAATATAAATATGCTGGCAGAAACCGGAATTGTATTTTCCGATTTTTACGCTGCGGCATCAAACTGCTCCCCGTCCCGTGCCGGACTACTTACGGGAATCAGTCCCTCAAAACTAGGGATGTACAGTTACAGGCCGCCAAATCACCCCATGCACCTCAAAGATAGCGATATCACTATCGCAGAAATATTGAAGGAAAAAGGGTATCGAACAGGGCATTTTGGTAAATGGCATTTGGGGTGCTTGCCCCAGGATAAGAACCTAAACCATCCACAGCCGCACGATCAAGGTTTTGATCATTCTTTTGGGACAGAGAACAATTCGGTACCGTCCCACCACAATCCGACCAATTTTGTGAGAAATGGGAAGGTGCTTGGGCCATTGGAAGGATATTCATGCCAATTGGTTGCGGACGAAGTTATTGAATGGCTTTCCGCCAAACCCAAAAAAGAAGATCCGTTCTTTATGTACGTTGCCTTCCACGAGCCCCATGCAAAGGTGGAATCCCCGCCAAATTTGGTCGAAAAATATAATCAATATTCCAAAAAGGATGCGGAATATTTGGCCAGCGTTGAAAATGTGGATTTGGCCGTAGGCAGAATTTATAGCTATTTGAAGAAGCACCATCTTTTGGAGAATACCTTAATACTGTTCAGTTCGGACAATGGATCTTACAGACAGGCATCCAACGGAGGCCTAAGGGCGGTTAAGAGTTATAATTATGATGGGGGCATACGCGTTCCGGGAATCATAAATTGGCCAAAACTGAATAGGAAAGGTATAAAAATTTCCGAGGCTGCAGGTTTTGTCGATATAATGCCTACCCTATGCGAGATTTTGAACATGCCCACCAACAGGAACGTTGATGGTAGCAGTATTCTTGGTCTGTTAAACGGGGAAGGATTTGAAAGGAAAAAACCCTTGTACTGGTACTTCTATAGAACCACTCCCGAGATTGCGGTCAGAGTTGATAATTTTATGATCTTGGGGAAGGACAATGATACTGTTCCCAGGGCACATCAATTTTCGGCCATGGATATGACATATATTAAGGAAATGGGGCTTAAGTCCTATGAGTTGTACAACCTGTCCGAAGATAGCGAGGAAAGGAACAACTTATTTTTTCAGAATGCCAATAACGGATTTTACAAAAATATTGTTGATAAGCAGCTTAGGGAAATTCAAGAATCCGGGTACTATTGGGAAAATTTGCCGGAACCCCAAAATATAAAAAAGGTAAAAGGGGAATGGGTTAAATATGATTAAAATTATGGGTATTCCTTAACCTAAATTAATCCCCCTAAAGTGCAGCTACAGGCTTTCCTCTACCCAATAAAATTTCAGGATTTATATGGGGAAAATTGCCCAATTGGGGTAAAACTCCCCATGTTAATTCTATCTATGTCCTCTAAGTAATTTATTTTAACTACTGTATTTTAGGTATTTAGTGTTTTGGTACTCATTACTTCTTGTCCATGGCATAAGCTTTGCGTTAGGGTTGGCAATCTATGATGGGGCATTTCAGGATATTTTCAATATGGCGAACGGACATTATTGTAATACGGAAACGGCTATCAAAGAACAGAAAAATTATTGAACCTTTAAATCCATTGGTATGAAAAAAATAATTATTGCAGTCTTGTTTATGGTAGGAGCTTATGGTATAAACGCCCAAAGTAACGGGGCCGAAGCCCTTAATGGGGTAAAGGAAGGATCGGTACTTCAAATTGGTACTTTGGATACCCCTAGATATAAACATATTGATTTTCCAAGGCCTAATTTCATTATTAAAAAAGGAGGAATTGCCAACTATAAAAAACTGGAGGGGGTCAAGGTGGTTGTAACCGCTGTGAACAAGAAAAATGATGGTACCCTACAGGTCCAGATTCAAAGAACGGATGGTAAGCGTTTTTTTGGTAATCAATCCGTTGTCAATGCCGATTTGAAAGATGCACTTGAATCAGGGGAACTCAGGAAGATTTAGTATTTATACAGTTTCTTTTTTTCCGTCCAGTTCCGGGTTGTTAAGGTTGTCCTAATTGGTTAGTATGGGCTGGACGGAATTATTGGTATATCCTCTAAGCCAAGGTACACTTTTATTTTGTTTTTCGGTCCTGGTCGTTTTATTCATCATTTGGTCCATTGCTTTTTATTGGTGTTCATGAAATATTGATAATTTACCCTCAAATCGAGATTCGGCGCAGCCAACTCTTTGCATTTGTACATCCAAAGAATGGACAGGATACAATCACTGGGAAGGTATTTTTTGTCCATATCCAATCTTCACACTATTTTTGGAATTGACTCTACTTTCTGGAATTTGGCAGGAAGATTTTTTCAATGCTCACCATTGCAATCATTCTATTTTCAAATCTTTGTCCGTATTGGCGAAGGCCCATTCCCTATTTTTTAAAATTTTATATTTCAAATTGTTATCCGTGCTGGGAGTACCTTGTATTTACTGTCCATCTTAGCTGGCATGCATTCTTATGGCGCCTCCAACGTACCTTGGATTATGATAAGTGTTTCCTTGTTTCACTATATATTTAGTTTGAAAAATTAAACTTAACTTACTGGCCCATTTTGGGGGATTATGACAAAAAGGGCAGATCATTTAATGGAACGGAGCGAAGAATGGGTCAAGGAAGGTAAGTTGGTTGCCAGGGATGAAAGCATCGTTTTTAGTCCCAATTATCCAAAAGAAATTAAAAACAATCATTGATTAAGTTTAATTGGAAAATGAAAAAAATTATAAGCGTGTTTATGTTGTTCCTGATGGTTCAATGGACGAACGCTCAATCCAAGAAGTACGATATCGTAATCTACGGTGGAACATCGGCAGGGGTGGCAGCTGCCCTGCAAAGTAGTAGAATGGGAAAATCCGTGGTGCTTATAGAGCCGACAAATCGTATAGGCGGACTCACCACTGGAGGCCTGGGCCAGACCGATATTGGCAACAAGCAGGCCATTGGAGGTATTTCCAGGGAGTTTTATGGGAACATCAAGAAATATTATGATGATCCCAAAAATTGGAAATGGGAAAAAAAGTCCGAATATATGGATGGTGGACAGACCCGTACGGAGAAAGGGGAAGCTACCATGTGGACCTTTGAGCCCTCCGCTGCCCTTGCGGTATACAAGTCCATGATGGACAAGGAGAAAATCAAGATGGTCTATAACGAAAGGTTGAACAGGGAATCCGGGGTTAAAAAAGTAGATGGCAAAATAGAATCGATTACCATGGAAAGCGGCAAGGTTTTTATAGGAAAAGTCTATTTGGATGCCACTTATGAAGGGGATCTGATGGCTTCTGCCGGGGTTTCCTATTCCGTAGGCAGGGAAAGCAATGAGGAATATGGGGAAACCCTGAACGGGGTACAGGCCAATAGCATAAATAGGGCCCTGACCGGATTTGTTTCCAAAAACGCCTTCAACCACAATTTTCTTCCAGGGGTGGATCCTTATGTTGTAAAAGGAGACCCAACATCCGGATTATTGCCAAATATTAACGAAAAACCTGGTCTGGAAGGAGAAGGCGATAAAAAAATACAGGCCTATTGTTTCCGGATGTGTCTTACCGATCACCCGGATAACCGTATCCCTTTCCAAAAGCCGGCAAATTACGACGAGGTAAATTATGAACTTCTTTTTCGTAATTACGAAGCCAGAAAAGGGCCTATCAACGAAATGTACAGTTACGGCAATTCATTGCTTCCCTGGATCAATTCCAGTATGCCCAATAGAAAAACCGATACGAACAACAAGTTTGGTTTTTCTACCGATTATATAGGTAAAAATTACGACTATCCCGAGGCCTCTTATGCGGAAAGGGAAAAGATCATCGAAGACCATAGGAACTATCAGATGGGGCTTATGTGGACCCTGGCCAATCACCCTAGGATTCCCGCTGAGGTCCGGGAAGAAGCTTCCAGATGGGGCACTACCAAGGATGAGTTTGAAAGGGCGGATGGATGGCAGCAACAGCTTTATGTCCGGGAAGCCAGAAGGATGATCAGCGACTATGTAATGACGCAAAAAAATTGTGAGGCAATAACAGTGGCCGAGGATGGTATTGGATTGGCAGCCTATGGTATGGATTCCCATAATGTACAACGTTATGTGGATGCCAATGGCTATGTACAGAACGAGGGCAATGTTGAGGCCCATGGCTTTAAGCCCTATCCCATTAGTTATGGATCACTGGTACCCAAAAAGGAGGAATGTCAAAATCTTATTGTACCTGTATGTGTAAGTTCCACCCATATCGCTTTTGGATCTATCCGTATGGAACCGGTGTTCATGGTCTTGGGGCAATCGGCGGCCACAGCGGCGGTACTGGCCATAGATGGAAATACCAATGTTCAGGAAGTACCATACCCTAATTTAAGGGAGCAGCTCCTTAAAGATGGCCAAAGGCTAAAATGAGACGAGGTGTTATGATCATATTGGATTACAATTTTTTGCACTAAATGATATTATGGACATCCTGGCTTTGATTTTAAATAGTAACTTACCCGATGGTCAGGCGGAGGGCAGTTATAAACAATTCAATAAAAATTAAACTATGAGACGAAAGTTAAGTTACCTCGGTTA
>CBFGWQ010000210.1:0-6248 GCA_965652575.1 uncultured Arenibacter sp.
CCCGGGTAGTTTATCTATTGCTTCTTATTGGTATTGATGAATGCTCTGTATTTGGGCGGTGCAAAAAATGAACAGAACACGAATTTGGAACAGCAAATTCTATCTTTTTCCGATTCACATACAACTTTTGGGAATGATCCATAGTTTACTCGGTGGCATTATTATAGGCTTTACCCCCCCCTACAACCGGTAAGGTCAGAGTAGTTGCATCCAGCTCTACCGATAATTCAGTTCCCGGATCGGGCAAAAGGGTAAATTCCCTATCACTTGAGAAAACCATGAGTGCAATTTGTTGTCCTTTGGGTATGATCTGATCGTCCGGCATCAGGTCAAAAGTTACCTGGTAGAACTGGCCCGGTACCAGGGGTTCACTATGGGTAAGTGAACTATGGTTCTGTGGGTCTGCCCAACCCCGGGTTATTATATTGTCCGTTATTTTTGCATTCTTATCATCGTTCCAGGGCAAGGAAACCAACCAAACAGATAAATTGGCGGCGGCCTTATTGCTTGCCACGGAAATACTGATCTTGGGGGTTCCGGATAGATGGATATCCTCCTTAAGCGTAGGTGTAATATAAAGCAGGCGATGATCGGTATACTCGGCCTTGGCCAAAGTTTCTCCGGAAAACGAAAAGTTATCCACCAGGGTTTCCGTACCTTGGCCGGCCCTTTTTTCAGTACCTAACCTTCCTTTTGTAGGTGCTCCTCCTTGAAGGTATAGCGTAACCGGGGCTGCTTCCGGATTTGGATAATCCTTATAGGGGGTCGGATTTTCCTTGTCGTCGTTCTCCCTAACTATCCAAGCTTTGGCATCTTCTTCCACAGCGTTTTCAACACCATGTAGATAACGGGTGAACCACTTGTTCATCATTGTCATCGGCGGTTCCCCTCCATGTCCGTTCTGGTGATAATAAATTTGGGCGGGAAGGCCCTGATCCTTGGCGGCCTTATAAATTCTATAGCTGTGCTCTGGCATTACGTTCCAATCGTTAAATCCGTGTGCCATCAATAAGGCGGACTTCATGGGGCCCATATCGTTCAAATAGTCACGACCGGCCCAAAATTCGTTATAATCCCCGGTAATCCTATCCATTCCATTTTTCATTTCGGTATCCCTAACGACCTTATTGCTATAAGCGCGTTTGGACTCGTCCCCGCTGTGTATAAAATCGTAAAGCACATCTATATCCTCGCCCAAATAGCCTCCCGGAGAACGCACAAGGCCATTGGACCTATAGTAGTGGTAATAGGAAGTATTTGGGGCGATCGGAATTATGGCTTCCAAGCCCTTGACTCCCGTGGTAGCCGCCGCCAAGGGAATGGTACCATTATAGGAGGTCCCCGTCATACCTACTTTTCCGGTGGACCAATAGGCCTTTACCTTTTCTTTGCCATAAGGTTCCGTATAGCCTTTGGCCCTACCACATAACCAATCTATTACCGCTTTTGGTGCCAGGGACTCATTGTCCCCACCAACGGTAGGGGACCCTTGGGATAGCCCGGTACCCGGGGAGGAAGAGTGTACTACAATATAACCACGGGGAATCCATGTTTGTATATGTGACTTGGAAATAATAGGTCTTTGTCCGGTCCTTACCACCTCGGGATGTATACGTTCCTTGGCACTTGCACCCAATTCATGACGTACATCCCAAAACATTTCCTTTAAATTGGAAGCCACACCTGCAAAGTAGGGACTACTAATGTAAATGACCGGTAATTTTAATCCCTCGGTTTCCGTTTGCCTTGGTCGGGTTACCGATACGTGCATCCTATCGTTCATACCATCCCCATCGGTATCAAATTCGGTCTCCACCCAAAGGTCATGTGTTATCCATTGGGTCGGGTCTCTAAAGCCGGGTACGATCTGGGCCTCTCCGTCCTTAAAGATCGGAACCGATTTTTTTCCCAATGAAGTGTCACTTTCTTGGGCGTTGACCAAAGTTAGCGCCCCAAATAAAAATGTAAATAAATATGCAATTTTGTTCCTGATCATCATCAATATTATATTAATAAATAGTATTTGGATCCTTATTATTTGAGAGTGAAGTCCTCCTATATATAGCAATTATATGGAGCGAATATAACCAAAATATGTTGTACAGGACATCCAATATATTAGCCGATCTATGTCATTAATGGCTCTCGTCCCATTCTAGAATCGGCCATAAAACATCTTGTCGGAAAATATAGATCTTTAAGCCAAATGCGTATTTTATCTATTATAAATTAAAGCACGGTACAGTGGTCATTTTGCCAACTGCGTACTGCCAACATTATTGTAGACCATTAAAATTGCTCTTTTGAGACTCAATTTTTCGTCTTGATCATATTCAAAGAAAACCCTCCCAAAACTATAATGATAAGGGCAATTATTCCCCATAACCATACCTTGTTTTCAAAAATAGGGGAATTTTCGGCTAATGGTGTTTTTTTCACTTCTTGTTCCCGTCCTACTTTTAAAGGTGCAAGGGTAGTGGGAATATTTTCGGAAAACTGCGCAATATCATAGTCGGGCAATGAAGCACGTTCATTCCCATAAACAAGATAATAGGTGGCCTCTGTGGTAAATCGGGCCACCAACTCGTGCAAAAAGCCCTTTACTTCAATGCTTGGATAGGTTAGTGGTGGGTTATCCCCATTGTGGACGGTAATTTTCATTTTCTGTACAATGGTACTGGGAAAATCAAAATTATTTTCTTCCAAAGAACTCAATGTTCCGGAGAACAAGGTGGTATAATTATATTTCCAGCCCTTATCGGTCCGGACACTATCATTTATATGGGATATGTTAATTGGCCTATAATAATCATATTGTTCACGGACTCTGAGGGAAATAATACCAATTGGTACCGGTTTACCCAGGTCCAAAGTAATTTCCGTTGTTTTTTCCGTATTATTTCCAAGGATCTTTACTTCCTTAACAGGGTAGCTTTTATATTCCCCATCCATGATTTTATTGTCAAAGATTTGGGCAGTTTTTAAGTTGGGTTTTTCATCACTTTTAACCAAAAGTCTAAAAAAGCGATACTTAGAACTTGGGAGGGCAATGGTTGTAAATTCATAATCCGTCAGTTCATTTTTAATGGATAAAATACGGTAGTCGTTCACTAATGTAAACCATTGCTGCTGTTGTTGACTACCTTCCAGCTCCACTTTCCAATCAAAATTCTTCTCCCCAAATTCCAGTTTTATCTGGTCTATAGCCATTTCGGTCGGCATTTCAAAGGTGTAGTAATAACCATTATGGTTATGTGATGTATTCACTATATCAAAATTGATAGGCGTACTATTGATTTTTTCAGAATTGATACGGAGTATATAAGGAACTTCTATCGTATCATTCTTGTTCCCTAAGCCATATATCCTAAGATCCGCTAAATTGCCCGAGACCTTTCCAAAAATGGAATCGGGCAGCGGTAGTTTATGCCATTGGTGATCCACCTCCGTAATCAACCTCTTGTACCTATATTGGTCCATTTGTCCATAGGAAAGTACACCGGACAGCAGGATTATAAAAATGAGACATTTAGTCCTCTGCTCCATTGGATATAATGTGTTTGTATTTATTGTACAAAAAGGAAATGATCAGCAATAGCACACCCAAGGAAACAAAAACAATTGTTTTTGCCAGTGTATCCAGATGGGATATATCATAAAGGAAAAGTTTTATCAACGTAGCTCCAAACAGGGCAAAGGCCATGATACGAAGGTGCTTTTTGTTTTTCCATATGCCCAATATGATTAATAGAAGCGCATAGATCCCCCATAGAATACTAAGTCCCAACTTATACGATTGGGCAAATTGAAGGATGTCCATCCAATTGATCAACTCACTGCTCAGAATCCAGAGCAGGGAAATGTACAACAGCAGATCATAGCCAATGTTAAAGCGCAGTTTTAGAAATTCCTGTCCTTTATACCAAGATATGGTAAATAACGAAATTCCCACAAAAATATAAGAGATATACCTCATTATAATATTTCCGGCACCAATAGTATAATAGTCGTTGTTGCTACGGTCCAAATAACTTTCCCGGAGTTCGCTAAGCCCGTAAAGGCCGATAAATAAAAAGAAAACAAGAACAAGGGTATGGATTACTATATTGATAAGGCCCAGTTGATGGCTTTTTATTTTTTTAATGTTGATAAGCGCAAGTACGGACAGAAATAACAAGGTGTAGTTAATGGTCCAAATATTCCTTAAACTTCTTAAATCGTAATTCCAGAGGTAATCGGAATACTCTTGACCCTCCGGGGAAATAACAAGTGCCGAATCCAAATACAATTGGTCCCAATACGTGATGATCTCCATTCTAATGGCAAAATACAGTATCAATACCAAAATTACGGGAATGGATCCGGATATTAGTTTTAAGTACGGGGTTCTGGTTTCCCGGGGCTGTGAATCACCTTGTTTTACATCTATCCAATACATAAATCCAAAAGCGCAGATTACGAACAGCGAGCTAAGAAAATTGATATTCAACAAGGGTGTAATCCTTGTTGCACTGTCCGTTGGATCATAAACATCATAAACCCATGACCAATCTTCAAAAATACTACATACGGTCAATACCATTAGGGGATAGGAAAGCTTTTCATAAATGGTCATCTGCTTGGATCGTCCCAGCCAAAACAGTAAGGCAGCCTCCGCGGCCCATAATAGGGTTACCCAATTTCCGTTCAATTGAACGGGGACGGCAATCGTGATAAAAACGAGGACCAGGCCGATAATAAAATAAAACAAATTTAGGTCGGCCAATTTCTGACGATAAATTATAAAGCCTACCACAAAGTGAATCAGGGCATTTATAAGGGCGAATAATCCTAAAAACTGTTTTCCTACCTCATGCTGATTTAGAATGCCGTATCCCAAACCAAAAAATAGCATTGAATTAAGCAATAGGAGCAGCACATCGGTAATTCCAAATTTTTCCTTTTGAAGCAGTTTATATCCCAGAAAGGCCATATAGAATATAAGAAAAAACAGGCTCAGAAAAATCAGGGCCGTTCCATAATGTTGTTCCAGTTCATACTTGGATAGGAACCAAACAAAAAATATGAACCACGTTAATCCAAAGGAGGAGTAATAAAGGGGTTTCCAATATTTTTTGAACGCAATGATAAGGATTCCTGTATTAATAATTACCATATAGCTAAAAAGCACCGTTACTTCATCCGAACCTTCACTCAACAAAAATGGAATGGCATAAGCGCCCACCAGTCCGATAAGGGCAATTACCTGCCTATTATAATTAATGGCGGCAATTACTGTAAAAACAGTGAAAACTACCATAAGGGCAAAGGCCATTCCCTGGGGAAAAAGACTATAGAAACTATAGGCGGCAAAGGTTATAAAATAGAAAATGGCCATGGCGCCACTTACCAAAACAGCACTGTAGTTTTCAAATTTTTGTTTTAGCCGTATACCAAATCCCAAAAGTCCCGCACCTGCCAAATAGCCTAAAATTATTCTGGTGAGGGGACTGATCAGATCGTGCTCTATGGAATATTTGGCCCCTATGGCCACCCCGATGACCGTGATGATAATTCCTATTTTATTAATTAGGTTTTCACCAATAAATTTTTCGGTATCCAGTTTTAATCCTGGCCTCTTTTTTGTTCCAGGAAGTTCTTTTTCTACTTGGGCCATGTTTTGCCGAGGGGCCATTACCGGGTCTTGAAATCTTTCTTTAGAGGAATCCTTGGCCTGTTCGGTGTCTGCCACAGCATGGGTGTCGGGGATGCTTATGCCATCATTGGCCGTCCTTAGGAGATGGATATCCTTACGGAGTGTATTTATTTCCTTGGAAAACTCGTCCTGTCTGCGCAACAATTGCTGAAGCCTTTCCGAGAGTGCATTTATTTGGTCCTGGGAGTCTGTCATTATGGTTGGATAAGATATTGGATAGAATGGTAATGTCCTTGGCTGGACCTAATAAATATACCAACTCCATGAATTATTGGATACAAACGTTATTTTCAACAATGTATTTTATTACAGGGGACAACAATATACAAAAAACTTAAACCTGATCGACCTTAATATTGATGCATCACACTACCGGATCTTATTGATCGATCACTTTTGCGATGATGGGCCATATATTATTGGCTATGATCTTTTGTCCATCGGCCGTGGGGTGTATCCCATCGGGCTGGTTTAGCTTGGGGTTTCCCGCCACATCCTCTAAAAGAAATGGAATAAGCCCAATATTGTTCCTTTTGGCAAGATCGGGAAATAT
>CBFGWQ010000211.1:0-6244 GCA_965652575.1 uncultured Arenibacter sp.
GACAAACTTTGAACCTATCAACTTCTATCCCTTCCATCTTCTCCTCCTTGGGAGGTAAATTAAATAATTTACACTTAGGAATTATTCCCCCTCCTTGGGAGGGGGGTAGGGGGAGGACTGTCACTGTTAACTGCCAACTCTATTTGAATATTGAAACTTCCACCCCTTTCGATTTCGACTCCTCCGATCACTTCTTACGGTGGCTGAGCGTAGTCGAAGCCATATAATGGATATTAGATGCCAAATACTGGAATTGAGATGTTAGAAATGGGAATTAAGAAGAATTGGGATATTAGATGCTGGACACTGGATGTTTAGCATTATACTCAACTTTATAACTTTATAACATTGAACATTGAACTTTTTTTCTGCCCATTGCAACTGCCTACTGAAAACTGTAACTTCCAACTCCGATTTTGACTTCTCTCAATACACACCCCCTAACCTCCCGAAAAAAAGCGGGACAGGCACTCTCAAGAGGGAAATTTAATTCTATAAATGTTGAACCTTGAACCTGAAACTTTGAACTTCAAACCAATGGTCCAGTGTCTAGCATCCAGTGTCTGGTCTGCCGCTGTCGCAAGCGTCACGCCCGTGCCGGTAGCTAATATCTAGTCTCTGGAATCCACAATTATACATCGCAAATAGTTACCCCTTCTTTTAGTGCGGCTATTTTATCGTCCCAGGTGGGGATAAATTCCTGTGCTACATGTCCTTTATAGCCTGTGGCCAAAATTGCCTTCATTATGGCCGGATAATACAATTCCTGGGTTTCATTTATTTCATTTCGGCCAGGGTTGCCACCGGTATGATAATGCCCAAAGTATGAATGGTAGTCTTGGATGTTCCTAATAATATCGCCCTCCATGATCTGCATATGGTAAATATCATACAGCAGTTTGAAATTGTCGGATCCCAATTTTTTGCACAATTGTACGCCCCATTCGGTATGATCGCACATATAATCTTCATGGTTCACTTTGGAATTCAATAGCTCCATTTGTATTACCACCCCGTGTTTTTCGGCCAGTGGCATAATCTTTCTTAATCCGTCCGCACAGTTTTGAAGTCCGACCGCATCATCCATTCCCCTTCTATTTCCACTAAAGCAGATTAGATTGGTATAGCCTGCCGCTGCCACTTTGGGAATCATTTCCGAGTAGTTCTTGATCAAGGTTTCATGATATTTGGGGTCGTTCCATCCTTCGGTGAGACTTATTTCCGCTCCATTGCACATGGAGGAATTAATACCGTATTTTTTAAGCAATGGCCAGTCTTTGGGACCGATAAGGTCTATACTTTTTACGCCCAGTTCATTCAAGGATTTTAGGAAATCCTCAAGTGGAATGCTCCCATAGCACCAATAACAAACACTGTGGTTGATGTTATTTTTTAATTTTGTCGCTTCTTTTTTGTCCGGTTCCATTGCGTTTCCAGTTTTGTAAGCCAGCATACCGACCGATGCCACTGCTGAGGTTCCTATAAATGTTCTTCGTTTCATCTGTTCTGCTTTAATTATTATTGAAGGTGGTGGTATATGGGTTGCTTTCCGATATCCCATGTATACTTGCCCCGCCTACAGTTTGTATAGACCTATTTTCTGTATATTTTAAAATACAGTTGGGGTACGATGCAATATGTTAAGCTATTATAAATGTAATTTATACGTGTATAAAGATAGGCGATTTGTCTTAAAAATACGAAAATTGGAAATAGAATGTTCACAATCGAACTTGGCTAAAATTGGGAAATAGATTTCAACTAAATTTTGGGAGCATTCATCAAGGTGGTATCTTTGGGTAGAATCTTTATTATGAATGCAGTACCGGATAAAAGACAATTAATAGAATTGGCACATTATAAAATGCCATTTGGTAAATTTAAGGGAAGATATCTGGTGGAATTGCCCGAACCTTATTTGGTATGGTTTCAGCAAAGCGGTTTTCCGGAGGGAAAGCTGGGAGATTTGTTAAGGGCCATGCTGGAGATTAAAATTAACGGACTTGAGGGCCTAATTCGTAAAATTCAAAAAGATTTTCCCCAATAATAACAGTGAATTGTTATAGCAATTCGTATTTTTGCTCGCGTTACGAATTCAACCTAACGCTTCATGTCGCAGACGAAATATATTTTTGTAACCGGTGGGGTTACTTCATCCCTCGGAAAAGGGATTATAGCAGCCTCTCTTGCCAAATTATTACAGGCCCGGGGTTACAGAACTACCATCCAAAAATTGGACCCTTATATCAATGTTGATCCGGGAACATTAAATCCCTATGAGCATGGCGAATGTTATGTTACCGATGATGGGGCCGAGACCGATCTGGACTTGGGCCATTATGAACGGTTTTTAAATGTTAGGACTTCACAGGCCAATAATGTTACTACCGGAAGAATTTACCAAAGCGTTATAGAAAAGGAACGTAGAGGTGAGTTTTTGGGGAAAACGGTCCAGGTAGTGCCCCATATAACCAATGAAATAAAGGAGCGGATCCAAATATTGGGGAAAAGTGGGGAATATGATATTGTCATCACCGAAATAGGAGGTACCGTAGGGGATATAGAATCCTTACCTTATATAGAGGCGGTGAGGCAGTTGTTATGGGAGTTGGGCGATAATAATGGGATCGTTGTGCATTTAACCTTGGTGCCCTATCTTTCTGCGGCCGGGGAACTAAAAACCAAGCCTACCCAACATTCCGTAAAGACCTTAATGGAAAGCGGTATAAAGGCAGATATTCTGGTCTGTAGAACGGAACATGAAATTCCGGACGACCTCAAGGAAAAATTGGCACTTTTTTGCAATGTAAAAAGGGAGGCGGTAATACAATCCATAGATGCATCTACCATATATGATGTGCCTATTTTGATGCAACAGGAAGGATTGGATACCGTTACCTTAAAGAAATTGGCATTGCCGGACAACGTGGTTCCCGACCTTGCCAATTGGAACCAGTTTTTACAATGGCACAAGAATCCAAAAAATGAAGTTACCGTAGGTCTCATTGGGAAGTATGTGGAATTGCAGGATTCCTATAAATCCATTTTGGAATCCTTTATCCATGCCGGATCGGTGAACCACGTAAAAGTAAAGGTGAAATCAATCCATTCCGAACATCTTTCCGCCAAGAATATTGAAAAGAAAATGCAAGGACTGGACGGAATATTGGTAGCACCAGGTTTTGGTGAACGGGGAATAGAAGGGAAAATTAAGGCGGTGCAATTTGCCCGTGAAAATAAGATACCATTTTTGGGCATCTGTTTGGGGATGCAAATGGCAGTAATAGAATATTCCAGAAATGTACTTGGTCTTAAAAAAGCGAATTCTACCGAGATGGACGAAAACACCCCTGATCCCGTCATCAGTATTATGGAGGAACAGAAGAATATCGTCAACAAGGGAGGTACCATGAGATTGGGAGCTTGGGACTGTCATTTGGAAAAGGGAAGTCTGGTACAAAAGATCTATCACGGGGCATCCGAAATTTCAGAGCGCCACCGTCATCGATATGAGTTTAACAACAATTATAAGGAACAATTGGAAGAGGCCGGATTGGTTGCTTCCGGTGTAAATAATGAAACCGGATTGGTAGAAATAGTGGAGGTTCCTGCCCACCCTTGGTTTATTGGGGTTCAATATCACCCGGAATACAAGAGTACGGTAGATAATCCGCACCCATTGTTCGTAGGGTTTATTAAAGCAGCTTTAAAGCATCAGAAGGAAGGAAAACAATAAACTCTATGCCAGTTTGACATATATAGCCTAATTGGGCATATATTTGCAAGCTGATTTAATCCGATGGGGACGTAGATGCTGTCCGTGTATCCCTGCCGATAATATTTTAAATTAATCTTTAGATGGAGGAAAAGAAATTGGATATTAATACCATAATCGGTTTCGTACTGATTTTTGGTATTCTTATTTTTATGTTTTGGCAGAACCAGCCAACACCGGAAGAGCTGGAAGCACAAAAGGCAAAACAAGAGCAGCTGAAGGCCGCTGAAATGCAAAAGGCCAATACGGCCAAAGAAGGGGTTGCCCAACCCAAGACTATAGACCTACAGGATTCAATGGCCGTGGCGGGCTACAAAAGTGCTATAGGTGCCTTTGGTTATATGGCCCCTAAGGAGGGAACCACAGTATTGGAAAACGATGTGGTCTATTTGGAAATAAGCAATAAAGGAGGCCAGATTATTGAGGCAAGGATGAAAGGTTACGTAACCTATGATTCCGTTCCCGTTTATTTGATAAAGGACGGCAACGCCAATTTTGCACTTAATTTCAGTACTTCGGACAATAGGGTTTTAAATACCAACGACTTGTACTTTGAGCCCACTCTTTCCAAATCTGGCGAAAATCAGGTGCTTTCCATGAAAGCCAAAGTGGCATCGGACAAGTTTTTGGAATACCGTTATGAAATGAAACCTGACGAATATTTGATAGGTTTTACGGTTCGCTCCCAAGGTTTGAACGGCATCCTAAATAGTTCCAGGCCCATTGATCTGGATTGGAAGATGAAGGCGATCCGGCATTCCAAAAGTATCCAATATGAAAATAGATATACCAGGGTTACCTATAACCACGATGGTGACAAAATAAGTAAATTATCCGAAGGCAGTGAGGATGAGGAAACGGAAGTGGATTTAAAATGGATCTCTTACAGACAGCATTTTTTTAGTTCCATTCTTACCTATGCCAATAAGTTTGAAACGGCCAAATTGAATTCTGTAAATTTGGTGGAAGAGGAAAGCCATACCCAACAATTTACCAAGGAGTTTGCTGCCGAGGTGCCTTTGGAATTGCAAGGTGGGGAGCTGGCCTATAACTTTAATTGGTACTATGGCCCTACCGATGTAAAGGTTTTGGCCCAGTATAAGGAATTGGGATTGGAGGATTCCATTCCTTTTGGCTGGGGTATTTTTGGGTGGATCAACAGATATATCTTTACCCCCGTATATACCTTTTTGAGTTCTTTTTTACCTTATGGTATCGCTATTGTGGTCATGACCATTTTGGTAAGGCTCATCATGTCCCCGGCAACATACAAGTCGTATTTGTCCCAGGCCAAGATGAAGGTCTTGAAACCCGAAATTACGGAGTTGAACGAGAAGTTTAAGGACAATGCCATGAAAAGGCAGCAGGAAACCATGAAATTGTACAACAAGGCCGGGGTAAGCCCTATGAGCGGTTGTGTACCGGCATTATTGCAGATGCCCATTTTTTATGCACTGTTCATGTTTTTTCCCACCTCCTTTGCGTTGAGACAGAAATCGTTTCTGTGGGCAGATGATCTTTCTTCCTATGATGCCATAGCGCATTTGCCGTTTAGCATCCCATTTTACGGGGACCATGTAAGTCTCTTCCCAATATTGGCCTCTGTTGCCATATTCTTTTATATGATGATGACCACCGGACAGAATATGCAGACACAGCCCGGAATGCCCAATATGAAATTTATCATGTATCTGTCTCCCTTGATGATGTTGATTTTCTTTAACAACTATGCCAGTGGATTGAGCCTGTATTATTTTGTGTCCAACTTGATCACCATTTTTATTATGTTGGCCATCAAAAACTTTATTTTGGACGAGGACAAGATCCACGCCCAGATACAGGAAAATAAAAAGAAGCCCAAAAAGGAAAATAAGTTTCAAAGAAAGATGCGGGAGATGATGGAGCAGGCCGAGGAACAGAAAAGAATAGGAAAGAAATAAGTTCAAATTTATGTAACATACACATAAGGTGCCTGAATTTTTTTCAGGCATTTTTTTGGGTCAATCCCAAAAGTTGTGTTTGAATTGGCATCTCAAACGCAGCAATTGGTCAAAATTTAAAGAAGGATAGCCTAGAGTCTAGAATCTAGAAACTGGATGACATTTTAGTTAAACCAATCTAGTATCCAACATCTCGATTCTAACACCTAGCATTATTGACCAGACCATCACATAATACGGTAAGTAAAAGCTCCTTCCCTTGGTTAAGGGAAGGTGGATTCTCCGACCAAAGGAGGAGAATACGGAAGGGATTGAAAAATGTAGCATTCTTCCTTTGTGGACCGACCATAATTTTTGTATTAACACAACATTTAGTCATGATCCTTTTTTTGGATACCATCTGCGTTTTTGTAAAGGGAAACTGCATGCTACCCAATTCAATTTGTTTATATGCCCGGAGCCGTTTTATAATCTTGAAGTCCTTGAAGTGGAAGATTGAAGTGCTGGGATAATTTTAAAAACAAAAACC
>CBFGWQ010000212.1:0-6092 GCA_965652575.1 uncultured Arenibacter sp.
ATTGGTATATTTACCTGTGATCTTTTTCATAGTGGGCCTTTAATACATCCTCCCCATAATCATTGGTCAGATCCCTTACAACGGTATGTACATGGTTGGCATTGTTCTGGGTGTTGTCATATTCAATGAGCAACATAGGGCCTTGGATACGGAAATAATGCCCTTTTCCGGGCTGCATGCTTCCGGCCCACGCAAATTTTAATTGGTCTATACCCGCTTTGTGTATTTTTTCCCTAAATTCTTCAGCAAACCCAAGTTCATAATTGTTAATGTACAGATCCAGAAGTTCCATAAAGATTTTTTTCTGATTCTGGGACAGGTCCGTATAGGGAATTCCCAAGGATTCCAATTCCCCTACTTTCCTTTTGGTCGTAGTTATGATATCGTGGGGGGCGACATCTGTAAAGATTACAGTTTTTAATTGTTCCTCGGTCATGGAATGCAGCAGTGAAAATCCTAATTGCGCTTCTTTTCCCAATACTTCCCTTCCCTTGTATTCCGTACTTCTTACAATACCGGGATTGGTTCCAAAAAAAGTAGGGGTAGAAGAAGTTATAATTCCATCGGTGGAGGTGAAATTTAAGGAAAGATGGTGGCCTTCAAACCGCCACCCCCATGGTTGGTCCTTGGAGGGATTGCCAAAAATACAAAAGTGATAATTTAGCGGATCACGTCTGGGCCTACCATCGGGCATTTTATCGGCATCATTGTTTTCTATGATCCTCAGTACTTTTTCCAGTTCCATAATTTCCTGGGACTTGCGAAAGCCTTCCTCGCTCAGGGAGGCCCTAAGCAGGTCCAGCGCAGCCTTTTTTTGTACCTCGTTAAAATCATGGAATGTGGCTCCTTCCCTTGGAATAGGTACGTAATTCATATTAAAGCGTTCCGTATCCTCTAAGGAAAATAGGGTCTTGGCCTTTATTTCTTCGGATAGGCTATTAATAAAATCATTGGCCTTTTGCAGTATGTTCTGAGCGGGCAGTATTCCAAAAAGGAATAAAAATAAAGCAAGTGATACTATTTTTTTTGATGTCATTTTAGGTGCTTTTCTATTAGTTGGTTTATAATTTTCTATGGGTTCGTTAATTTTTATTATCCGGTTATAGGTTAAAACCCCGCCTGAACATAGTCGGGCATGCCTGCTCCCGATAACTCTATCGGGATTTATTGCAGTTGTTTTCAGTTTCTATATATTTTTAAAAGTATTTTGTCATTTCGAATCTTTTGGCTGTCGTTCAAGACAGGCTAAAGTGGGAAATCGCATTGAATAATCAAAATTATGTGATTCCTCGTCGCTCTGCTCTGTCGGAATGACACGATGCCCAAAAAAGAATTTCATTCTTTTGTTTAAAACTATCGATTTCAAATCCATTGTGGTTTATTTTAGTCGATAGCTCACAAATGCCAAACGACTGCTATCAGGAGACCATGAAGGCACGTTTATGGTCCCCTGTCCACCAAACAGTTTGGCTATGGTCCTAATTTCTTTAGTCTCAAGATCCATCAATCGGAGCATTACGTCTTTATTGGGGGGATGCAGATCTGCTGGGATATCCGGTTCAAAGGAAACATAGACCAACCATTTACCGTCAGGGGACGGATGTGGAAACCAATCATTATACTTATCCGTGGTAAGCTGTTCCTGTTCATTTCCGTTGGCCCTCATACGCCATAGCTGCATGGTGCCGCTTCGGGCAGAATTAAAGTAGATGTATTTTCCATCGGGAGAGTAATCCGGTCCGTCATCAAGTCCTTCGGCGGTGGTCAATCTGGTTTCCTCCCCTCCATTGACGGGAATGGTATAAATATCATAATTTCCATTTCGTTCTGCGCAATAGGCCAATGTTTTGCCATCCGGGGACCATCCATGCCAATAGGAAGGACCGTTGTAAGTTATTTTTTTGGGTACCCCACCTTCAATGGGAAGCGTATAGATCAATGACTTTCCTATCTCTGTCCCATCACTTATGACCAACATCTTACCATCTGGTGAAATGCCGTGGTCATTGTTGATTTTTTTCGCAAAATCTGTGGGGATCAGTTTGGGAGTGCCCCCTTCTACAGGAATTTGGTATAGTTGCCCCATACTGTTGTATAGCAATTTTTTTCCATCCGGCGTCCAATTTGGTGCTTCCAAACGATTTTCGGATTGGAGGATGACCTGTCTGTCCCAAGTGGCAATAGGTATAATTTCCAGACTGCTTTCCAATTTTTTGAGCGAGTCCGGCTTTGCTTCCAATTTTTCCAATACTACTTTGGAGAATTTGGCAGTTTCCACAACTTCGTTGTTATGGGAGCAAACGCCAAGTCCCACATAGAAGGGCGCTTTGAACGACACTTTAATGGCTCCGCCGGACGATGTTAACTCTCCCCCCGCTTTGGCGAGGGACATATAGAGATAGTGGCCCACCTTATCAATTCGGACCCGTTGTGGGGATATGATGTTGGACTTAAGCTCCCGGGTGATATCCCCATCCATTTCCCTATATTGTATGGCGGTCATGCCATCGCCATGAACGGCAACATCGGCATAGGCCGAGCCTGGGTCCAGACTTTGGCGGATAATCAAACAGGCCTTTCTATGTGGGTCCACCCCTTTGCCCAACCATTCAATATCGGCAGCGAGGGCAACATCCCCGGACATTTTTTTCCAAACATAATGTAGTTGATCGTTATTGGACCACATATTGGTCCCACTGGCTGAAATGGTGTACGAACTATCACGGGGATTGAATTCAAGGGATCCCTTATGTTTTACCGCGCCAATATCACCATGGCCTTGGAACATGCCAATATCCCGTTGAATCGACCAGGATATAAGTATGGTGCCTATCACGACAATTGGCAAAATAATTTTTTTATGGCTCATAATTGGTCGGCTAGGTTAACCAAGGTAATAAAGTTAGCTAAAAAACTCGGAACATGACATAGTAGGAACCGTACATACTTTGTATTTTTGCCCAAAAGCGAAGCTTATGAACTCTCGGGAATCCCAATTAGAAGCCTTTGATAGGCTGCTTACAATCATGGATGAATTGCGGGCCCAATGTCCTTGGGATAAAAAGCAGACCATGCAGACACTAAGGCACCTGACCATTGAGGAAACCTATGAATTGGGAGATGCCATTCTGGACAATGATTTGGAGGAAGTAAAAAAGGAATTGGGAGATGTTCTCCTGCATATTGTTTTTTATGCCAAAATAGGAAGCGAAACCGGGCATTTTGACATAGCCGACGTTACCAACCAAATATGTGGGAAGCTCATCAATAGGCACCCCCATATCTATGGGGATGTAAGGGTGGAAAATGAAGAGGAGGTGAAGCGGAACTGGGAAAAAATAAAATTGAAAGAGGGTAAAAAAAGTGTTTTGGAAGGTGTGCCCAACGGACTCCCTGCACTGGTAAAGGCCAACCGTATACAGGACAAGGTGGCCGGAGTAGGGTTCGACTGGGAAAAGCCCGAACAGGTCTGGGAAAAAGTGCAGGAAGAATTGGAAGAGTTCCAGTACGAGGTTAAACAAGGCAATGGGGATACTATGGAGTCCGAGTTTGGGGATGTGCTGTTTTCCATGGTAAATTATGCCCGTTTTTTGAACATAAATCCTGAAAACGCCCTGGAACGTACCAATAAGAAGTTCATAAAACGATTTCAATATATGGAAAACAGGGCCAAGGAACAGGGCATGGCCATAAAGGATATGACCCTGGCGGAAATGGATGTTTTTTGGGAGGAGTCCAAAACCCAATAGAAAACGTTCATTTTTTATAAATTTTCCAATATTCCCAAGAAAAAGAGTGGGGATAATATATATTTGCCCCTTCAAAAGTAAAGCGTTTTGTTACATAAATATACAAGGGAGTTTCGTTACAACCTATCCCTTTCCTTTCCCGTAATTTTGGGTATGCTCGGGCATTCCTTTGTACAGTTTGCCGACAATATTATGGTAGGGCAATTGGGTACAGCGGAATTGGCCGCGGTTTCCTTGGGCAATAGTTTTGTGTTCATAGCCATGTCCTTGGGCATAGGGTTTTCTACGGCCATAACCCCCTTGGTGGCCGAGGCCGATGGTGCAGGCAATGTGGCTGCGGGAAAAAGCGCACTTAAGCACGGTCTATTATTGTGCACACTTATGGGTATTTCGCTTTTTGGGATAATATTGTTGGCCAAGCCGCTCATGTATCTTATGAAGCAACCTCCGGAAGTGGTGGAATTGGCCATGCCCTATTTGGATTTAGTTGCCTTTTCTTTGGTTCCCTTAATTATATTCCAGGCTTTTAAGCAGTTCTCCGATGGATTGTCCCAGACCAAGTATCCCATGTATGCAACGGTAATTGCCAATATTGTAAATATTCTATTGAACTACTTTTTAATATTCGGTTCCTGGGGCTTTCCTAAAATGGGAATCGTGGGGGCGGCCTGGGGTACGTTGATTTCCCGGGTCATTATGGTCATTTTTCTTTGGGTACTGCTGAAGAACAAAAAGAAATTCCACGACTATGTTACCGGGTTCAACTTTGGAGCTATAGAGAAAAAGGTTATGAAGAAAATCCTTGATATCGGATTCCCCTCGGCCCTACAGATGTTTTTTGAGGTAGCCATTTTTACTGCGGCAATTTGGTTGAGTGGTGTTTTGGGCAAAAATTCCCAAGCGGCCAACCAGATAGCGTTAAACTTGAGCAGTATGACCTTTATGGTAGGAATGGGGCTGGGTGTGGCTGCCATGATCCGGGTGGGAAATCAAAAGGGCTTAATGGACTTTAAAGAATTAAGGCGTATTGCACGGTCTATTTTTTTGCTCACCTTACTTTTGGAAGTTGTTTTTGCGGTGTCTTTTGTTGTTTTAAACGATTTTTTACCAACAATCTATCTGGACCTTGGGGATACAGACAATCTGGTAGATAATTTGGAGGTGGTCAAGATGGCGGCAGAACTTATTTTGGTAGCGGCCGTATTTCAAATTTCGGATGGCCTACAGGTGGTGGTACTGGGGGCGTTAAGGGGGTTGCAGGATGTTAGGATACCTACTATGATTACCTTTGTCGCCTATTGGATAATAGGTTTTCCCATTAGTTTTTATCTGGGACTCTATACGTCTATGCAAAGTATCGGGATTTGGATCGGTCTCTTGTCCGGACTTACGGCATCTGCCATAATGTTGTATATTCGATTTAATTATCTGACCAAGAAGCTGATTGCCCAAAGTGCATCGGAAGATATTGATTGATTTTTAGGCAGGACGGTATCTGCCAAGATGTGATAGTTTTGGGGATATCGATAATTATATAAAAAATTGATTTATGGAATTCCCAAAATTTTTATTAGGTGATAACACGGATTATCCAACGGCTATTTTCGTAGTACATACGGAATACCCCAGATTTATAATCAACCTGGAAAACGATGAGGTGGAGTGGTTGGAAGATTTTACCCAGGAGGACGAAAAGGAGCTGGAAGCCGAAGCGGAGAATTTAATTGAACAGGCTACGGCTTTCTATGACCGGGAAATTTCTCGATACGAAGAATAGCCTATGCTGGATCAATTGATACATTACGATAAGGAATTGTTTCTGTTCCTAAATAATTTGGGCAGTACCAAGTGGGACGGTTTTTGGCTTTTCATGACCAATAAATGGAGTTCTATTCCCCTATATGGGCTATTGGCATTTTTAACTTATAGGGCATTTGGCCCGAAGCGACTTTTTATGACCCTCTTGGCCATAGCACTGCTCGTTCTTGTAACGGATCAATTGGCCAATTTTTTTAAGTATGGTGTGCAGCGGTTAAGGCCTTGCCATGATAGCGGAATAATCGATTTGATGCGTTTGGTGAAAAGTTCCTGTGGTGGAAAATATGGCTATTTCTCCGCCCATGCCGCCAATTCCTTTGCCGTAGCCATTTTCTTTGCCACCTTGTTACGGACAAAGTATAAATATATGGGACCGTTTCTACTGGTATGGGCTTCGGTGGTCGCTTATAGTAGGATATATATCGGGGTGCATTTTCCGTTGGATGTACTTACGGGAACCCTAATTGGTACTTTTTTGGGAGGATTATTTTTGAAGCTCTTTCTAAAGGCCGTTTCCAAATACAC
>CBFGWQ010000213.1:0-6082 GCA_965652575.1 uncultured Arenibacter sp.
GCAAGCGTCGGAACATTTAAATCTCACTTAGTGAGTAAAAATCTTTATTTTTGCTGCCTAATCCAAAAATAATGTCGCAGAACGATCAGAAGCCAGCAAGATATACCATAACTGCAGCCCTTCCTTACACCAACGGTCCTATACACATTGGACATTTAGCAGGAGTTTATGTCCCGGCGGATATCTATGCCCGATACTTGAGATTAAATGGAAATGACGTGGCCTTCGTTTGTGGAAGCGATGAACATGGGGTCGCTATTTCCATGAAAGCCAAAAAAGAAGGTGTTAGTCCCCAAAACATCATCGATAAATACCACGGTATCATAAAACGATCCTTCCAGGATTTTGGAATTACCTTCAATAACTATTCAAGGACATCCGCAGAAGTACATCATAAAACGGCCTCCGATTTCTTTGTAAAACTGTACGGACAAGGGGATTTTATTGAGGAAACTACCGAACAATTATATGACGAAGAGGCAAAACAATTTTTGGCCGATCGTTTTGTAATAGGTACATGCCCCAAATGTGGCCACGAAGAAGCGTATGGGGATCAGTGTGAAAATTGTGGTTCTACTCTGAATGCTACGGACCTAATTAATCCCAAATCTACCATTTCCGGAGCAGTACCCTCCCTAAAGGAAACCAAACACTGGTTTTTACCATTGGACAGGTACGAGGATTTCCTGAGAACATGGATTCTGGAAGGCCATAAAAATGACTGGAAACCCAATGTGTACGGGCAATGTAAATCTTGGATAGATGACGGACTAAAGCCTAGGGCGGTAACCAGGGATCTTGACTGGGGAATCCCGGTCCCTGTAGAAGGGGGGGAAGGCAAGGTATTATATGTTTGGTTCGATGCCCCGATAGGCTATATTTCCTCTACCAAGGAATGGGCAGCCAGGGAAGGCAAGGATTGGGAACCCTATTGGAAGGCCAAGGATACCAAAATGGTACATTTTATCGGCAAGGATAATATTGTGTTCCACTGTATTATATTCCCGAGCATGCTAAAGGCACATGGCGATTTTATTTTACCTGAAAACGTACCTGCCAACGAATTTTTAAATTTGGAAGGCAATAAACTATCCACCTCCAAGAATTGGGCCGTGTGGCTTCATGAGTATTTGGAAGAATTTCCCAATATGCAGGATGTCCTAAGATATACCCTGACCGCCAATGCCCCCGAAACCAAGGACAACGATTTTACCTGGAAGGACTTCCAGGCCAGGAACAACAATGAACTGGTAGCCATTTATGGCAACTTTATCAACCGAGTAGTAGTGCTTACCAACAAGTATTACCATGGTATTGTTCCTTCCCCCGGTGCTTATAGCCAAGTGGATAAGGACACTCTGGCCGAACTTAAAAAATATCCCGGGATCATTGCCGCCTCCATAGAAAGATACCGTTTTAGGGAAGCGGGACAGGAAGTAATGAATTTGGCGCGACTTGGCAATAAATATTTAGCGGACGAAGAGCCTTGGAAAGTAATTAAACAGGACGAGGAAAGGGTAAGGACCATTATGTTTGTAGCCCTCCAAATAGCATCCGCTTTGGCAGTACTCAGCGAACCATTCCTGCCTTTTACCGCCGCTAAACTGAAACAAATTCTAAATATATCCGCAAGTCCGGCCAAAGGCTCCCTGGAATGGGGAGACATATCGGAAAAAGAAATATTGCTTCCGGCAGCACATCGGATTAATGAAGCAGAACTTTTGTTCAGTAAAGTAGAGGACGAAACCATACAGGCACAATTGGACAAATTGGAAGCTACCAAAAAAGAAAATGAAAATATGAACAAAGAAATCGACCCGCAAAAAGACACCATTGTCTTCGATGATTTCACCAAGTTGGATATGCGCGTTGGTACCATTGTTGAAGCCCAAAAAATGCCGAAAGCAAAAAAACTTTTGGTCTTAAAGGTAGATACCGGCCTGGACATAAGAACCATAGTATCCGGCATTGCGGAAAGCTTTTCCCCAGAGGAGGTCATTGGAAAAAAGGTGACCGTTTTAATCAATTTGGCCCCTAGGGCCTTACGTGGGGTAGAAAGTGAGGGTATGATCCTGATGACCGAAAATACGGATGGCAAACTGGTTTTCATCAATCCCGATGAAGATGGGGTCGGGAATGGGGAGACTATAAATTGAATCTGATTTTCATACCGCCAATATGCTCAGGTGCAGCTGCCCGGAAACATTATTCAAATTAAAAAAATAAATCAATGAAAACATCGGCCACATATAAAATATTAGCCCTACTAGTGTTATTCACAAGCTGTAAAGCGGGATACGAAAAAAAGAAGGCAAATGATGCCCAAGGTCCAATATATGATATGCACCAGAGTAGAACCTCATTGGATTGGAACGGGATTTATATGGGAACACTGCCCTGTGCGGACTGCGAAGGTATAAAAACCGTTATTCAACTCAATAACGACCTCACCTTTATAAGTTTGGAAACCTATTTGGGAAAAAATAACAGCACGACCCATAAGGGCACATTTTCATGGAACAAGGCCGGAAATACGATTACCTTAAAATCGACCGACAATACCAATAGAAGTTATTTTGTAGGCGAGAACACATTAACACATTTGAACAATGAAGGCCAAAGAATAACAGGGAGTCTGGCCAACCACTACGTTTTGCAAAAACGCAATATAACCTTTACGGAAACCCGATGGAAGCTGGTAGAACTTAGAGGTAAGAAAATAGAGGACAGCCGGGCATTCGTTATATTCAAAAACGATAAAAATCAAGTTTACGGCAACGGTGGCTGCAACAATTTTAATGGAACTTACGAGCTAAAAGAAGGCAACCGGATCTTAGTGTCCAAACTGGCAGCAACGCTCATGGCCTGTCCCTCAATGGAGGTCGAAAATATATTTTTACCCATATTGGAATTGACGGACAATTATTCCCTAAATGGAAACAGCATGACTTTAAACAAAGCACGAATGGCCCCTCTGGCAAAATTTGAGGCCGATCTTGCCGAATAAACCAAATTCCCGGAAAAATCCCATCCCTTAGCGTTCCCTAAATAAGGAAGTTTCCTATTGCGATAAAGCAAACTCCAAGAACCCTATATGCCACGAATGGCATTAAAACACATTACTTCATGAACCTCATTTCCTACATCTCAAAAAACACCCAACTCCCCATAATAAGCATAGAAAATACAATTACCCTACTAAACGAGGATTGCACGGTGCCCTTTATTTCCCGCTATCGAAAGGAACGGACCGGAAATTTGGACGAAGTGCAGATCGGCGCTATTGTACAATATAAATCGCAGTTTGAAGCCTTGGAAAAACGCAAGTCGGCCATCCTCAAATCCATAAGGGAACAAGAGGAACCAAGCCCGGAGCTGGCCAAAAAAATAACCGATGCGGAGGACCTCACCACCTTGGAGGATCTCTATCTGCCCTTCAAGAAAAAACGAAAGACCAAAGCAGAAACCGCTAAAAAAAATGGCTTGGAGCCTCTGGCGAAAATTATTCTGGCCCAACGGACCGATGAAATCGATTTTGAGGCATCCAAATATATCAACGATGCCGTTCCCAACGAAGATGAAGCCCTGGAAGGGGCCCGGCATATCATTGCGGAATGGATCAATGAACGCAGTGATGTCCGAAATCAGATCAGGAGCCAACTGGAAAAATTTGCCCTTATCTCCACCAAGGTCATTACTGCCAAAGAGAAGGACGAAAAAGCACAAAAATTCAGGGATTATTTTGATTGGAGCGAGCCCCTGAACCGATGTCCGTCGCACCGACTCCTGGCCATCCTCAGGGCCGAAAATGAAGGCTTTATCCGTATTAAAATTGAAATTGACGAAGGGAAGGCCATCTCCAATATGGAATACAGGATCATCAAAAACAATAATGCCACGGCCCAACACCTTCAATTGGCCATACAGGATGCCTATAAGAGGTTACTGTTCCCTTCCCTGTCCAATGAAACCCTAAAATCCGCCAAGGAAAAAGCGGATGGGTCGGCCATACAGGTATTTTCCAAAAACCTGAAACAGCTCCTGCTGGGGTCGCCTTTGGGGGAAAAGCGGATTTTGGCCATAGACCCTGGCTTCAGAACGGGCTGTAAAGTAGTTTGCCTTAGCGCCCAAGGCGATTTGGAACACAACGAGACCATTTACCCCCACGCACCGCAAAACAACAGTACAGGCGCTATAAAAAAAATTAGTTCTTTGGCAGATGCCTATAAGATAGAGGCGATAGCCATAGGAAACGGTACCGCCTCCAGGGAAACGGAGCAATTGATAAAGCGGATCCAATTCAAGAACCATATTGAGGTGTTTGTGGTAAGCGAGGCCGGCGCCTCCATTTATTCCGCCTCTAAAATTGCCCGGGAGGAATTCCCCAATTACGATGTTACCGTAAGGGGCGCCGTATCCATAGGAAGGCGGCTTGCAGATCCCTTGGCGGAATTGGTAAAAATAGATCCCAAATCCATTGGGGTGGGACAATATCAGCATGATGTGGACCAGAACCTACTAAAAAACTCCCTGGACACGGTGGTGGAAAGTTGTGTAAATACCGTAGGGGTAAACATTAATACGGCCAGTGTTCCCTTATTGAGCTATGTATCGGGAATTGGCCCAAAATTGGCGGAAAATATTGTGGCCTATAGGAACGAAAACGGTGCCTTTACCAGCCGAAATGAAATTAAAAAAGTGCCGCGTTTAGGGGAAAAAGCCTTTGAACAGGGAGCGGCATTTTTACGTATCCGGCAGGCAAAAAATCCCTTGGATGATTCTGCGGTTCATCCGGAGCGCTATTCCTTGGTGCAAAAAATGGTAAAAGACCAGGGCGTTCCCCTTTCCGAAATAATTGGAAACAGGGAAGTTCTTAAAAAAATCGATCTTAAAAAATACTGTACCGAAAATGTGGGATTGCCCACTTTGCAAGATATTGTAAAGGAATTGGAAAAACCCGGTCTGGACGTTAGGGAAAAGGCAAAGGTATTTACCTTTAATCAGAACATCAGGACCATTTCCGATCTAAAAGAGGGACAATTGTTGCCCGGAATAGTGAACAACATTACCAATTTTGGCTGTTTCGTAGATGTAGGCATCAAGGAAAGCGGACTGATCCATATCTCCAATCTGGCGGATAGCTTCGTAAAGGATGTGAACGAACATGTAAGCCTGCACCAACAAATCATTGTAAAAGTGCTGGATGTGGACATTCCCAGAAAACGGATACAATTGGCTTTGCACAAATAACCCATAATCTTAAGTTAAGGGCTGGTGATAGGAACCCTTTGCCCTTTGCCACGCCGTTGCCACAGAAAATACTGCTCCCAGAAATAATTTAACATTTAATCTTATTTAGATTTATTTAAAATAAATATTTTTGTCCGGTAATTATTCCAATATCCAGTGGGCAAAAAAAAGAAGCAGGACAAGAAAAAGCTAAAAAAAGCTTTAAAAAAAGAGCAAAAAGCTGCTCTAAAGAAGATGGTCCCCTCTGGCTGTAAGACCAAATGCTGCGAAAAATACAAAAAATCGGAATCCAAAAGGTGCAATCGTTGTCCTTGTTTCGACCTGATTAAGAAAGTAGCGTAACACAATATACTACCTTTGCTGTCGCCGGACTGTTCAGTGAAACAATCCCTTCATTAAAAGCCCTCAAGTAACAGATTGCTTCGTCGCTTAGGCCCCTCGCAATGACGATGCCTGTTTTAATTTCAATCCAAATTTCCGTCATTGCGAACATTTCGTCTAGTGGCAAATATCTATAACCGTATCCATTCCCATAATTATTTTTACAAAAAGCTCCTCCCTTTGGATAAAGGGAGGTGGCTTCGACGAAGGAGAAGACGGAGGGATTTGAACAGTCCGGATTTAGGATGGAACCGGAGATGGGTCTTTGGCTTAGTCCTCCAATAACACACCCCTAACCTTCCGCAAAAAAGCGGAACAGGCACTCTCAAGAGGGAAATTTGGATAATACCATACAAGATTGCTTCGTCACCAAAACTCCCAGTCACGTCCGATTAGCCAGACCTACTTAACACGGTAGGTAAACTCGCAATGACATTTTACTACAATAGTT